>JAFLBZ010000011.1 GCA_017303715.1 Rhodothermia bacterium
CACCCGGCGTATGTTTTGCCAATACGGTGGTAATTGCTGCGGTCAGCGTCGTTTTACCGTGGTCAACGTGCCCAATCGTTCCGACGTTTACGTGGGGCTTAGTACGTTCAAATTTCTCTTTTGCCATTGTATTTCTTGGTTTAAAGTGCTGAGTCTAAAATTTGATAATTACAAGGACTTAGTTCCCACTTGCTTGTGCAATCACCTCGTCGGCCACCGATTTCGGGGCTGCTTCGTAATGGTCAAACTGCATAGAGTAGTTCGCACGACCTTGTGTAATAGAACGCATTTGGGTGGAATAGCCAAACATATTGGCAAGAGGTACGTGTGCTTTAATCACTTTAACGCCCATACGCTCTTCCATATTCATGATTTTACCACGACGGCTATTCAAGTCACCGATAACATCTCCCATGTACTCTTCGGGTGTTGTCACTTCAACGTCCATAATTGGCTCCATGAGGACGGGGTTGGCTTTGCGAGCGGCTTCACGAATCCCCATCCGACCTGCAATCTCGAAGGAGTTCGCATCAGAGTCCACATCGTGGAATTTTCCGTCGAACAAGCGAGCACGCAGACCCTCCATTGGGAAGCCAGCAAGCGGGCCACGATCCAATGCAGATTTCATGCCCTTCTCGACAGGCCCAATAAATTCTCTTGGGATACGCCCCATCGAGATATTGTCCACAAATTCAAAACCAGTTGAACCAGCGTTTGGGCTAAGTTCAAAAGTGATTTCTGCAAACTGACCTTTACCACCCGATTGTTTTTTATGGGTATAGGTGTGGGTCACATTTCCGCGAATGGCTTCACGGTAAGCAACTTGTGGCGCACCGATATTGGCCTCTACTTTGAACTCACGCTTCATCCGATCCACGATGATTTCCAAGTGTAGTTCACCCATACCAGCAATGATAGTTTGCCCTGTTTCTTGATCGGTCGAGACACGGAAAGTTGGGTCTTCCTCCGCCAATTTAGAGAGGGCAATCCCCATCTTCTCAACGTCCGCTTTGGTTTTAGGCTCAACGGCAATCCGAATTACAGGCTCTGGGAACTCCATGTTCTCAAGCACAATCGGGTTGTCTGGATCGCAAAGGGTGTCTCCTGTACGAACATCTTTTAGCCCTACAACTGCCGCAATATCACCAGCAGAAATGAAGTCTAAGTCTTCTCGCTTGTTGGCGTGCATTTGGAGAAGTCGGCCCGCACGTTCGTCTTTTTCGGTTGAGGTGTTCAACACTTTAGAACCTTTCATCAACTTTCCGCTATACACCCGAACGAAAGTCAACTTACCCACAAATGGATCGGTCATGATCTTGAAAGCAAGCGCACTAAAGGGTTCGTCTGGCGTAGTTTTGCGGATCATTTCCTCATCGGGCTCTCGGAGGGCATGTCCTTTAACTTCTTTCACATCCACTGGACTGGGCAGAAAATCTAAGACCCCATCCAATACAGCCTGTACACCTTTGTTCTTGAATGCTGTACCACAGAAAACTGGAGTAATTTGCATGGCAAGAGTCGCTTTACGAACAGTTGTTCTAATTTCTTCGTCGCTAAGTTCTTCCCCATCCAAGTATTTCATCAGTAACTCATCGTCTTGCTCGGCCACCTGTTCAAGTAGATGAATCCGCCAATGACGTGCCGTGTTTTTGAGGTCGGCTGGGATTTCGATCTCGTCGTAAGTTGCGCCTTGGGTGTCGTCATGCCAAATGATTGCTTTGTTCTTAATGAGGTCAATCACCCCTTTGAACATCGCGCCTTCCCCAATTGGATATTGTACCGGTACTGCATTTGCTTTCAACCGATCTTTCATCATTTTGAGCACGTTTTCAAAATCAGCTCCGGTGCGATCCATTTTATTAACAAACGCAATCCGTGGAACTTGATATTTATCTGCTTGGCGCCATACCGTTTCTGATTGTGGCTCAACGCCACCCACCGCACAGAATAGCGCCACTGCTCCATCCAATACGCGGAGCGAGCGCTCAACCTCTACCGTAAAATCAACGTGGCCGGGCGTATCAATAATATTAATCCGGTGGGTTCCTTTACGGCGTCCGGACTTGGCGTCTTCGATGTCTTTCCCCCACATGGTGGTGGTAGCAGCAGAAGTAATGGTGATACCTCTTTCTTTTTCCTGCTCCATCCAGTCCATTTCTGCGGCTCCTTCGTGTACTTCACCAATTCGGTGTACACGACCGGTGTAAAACAGAATACGCTCGGTTGTTGTCGTTTTTCCGGCATCAATATGGGCCATGATACCGATGTTACGAACATTATCCAGCGAATAACCTGACATGATATATATTGTTTATTTTCGTTTTATCAATGTTAATTTTGGAGCCGTCTTAGAAGCGGAAGTGAGCGAATGCTTTGTTTGCTTCAGCCATACGGTGGGTGTCGTCTTTTTTCTTCACGGCAGCTCCTTCACCCTTTGCCGCACTAATCAACTCGTTTGCAAGGCGAATGGCCATGCTTTTATCTGAACGTGCCGAGGCATAGTTGATCAGCCAGCGATAGGCCAAGGAGGTCCGGCGCTCTGGGCGAACTTCCATTGGAACTTGGTACGTTGCACCACCAACCCGACGGCTGCGGACTTCCACGACGGGAGCTACGTTATTGAGGGCTTTGCGAAAAACCTCAATTCCCGGCTCTTTGGTGCGCTCTTCGATCACCTCGAAGGCTTTATACACAATCGCTTGCGCGATGCTTTTTTTGCCGCTTAGCATAACCGCATTAATAAATTTTGACACGGTTACATCCCCATAAATAGGATCTGGCAATACTTGGCGTTTTTCTGCTCTTTTCTTACGCATTGTTTTCTGCGTGTTGAATAGTTGAAAGTTTGTGATGACGTCCAGAGGGTTTGTTTATCCTCAGAACTACTGTATCGGCAGCTTATTTTTTCTTGCCACCTTTTCCGGCTGGAGTTGCGGCTTGGCCCGGCTTCGGACGCTTCGTTCCATACTTGGAACGCGCTTGTCTCCGCCCATTTACACCTGCCGTATCTTGCGCACCCCGTACAATATGATACTTAACACCCGGAAGGTCTTTTACACGACCACCACGTACCAAAACAATGGAGTGCTCCTGAAGGTTGTGACCCTCGCCGGGGATGTACGCAATGATCTCTACTTGGTTTGTCAGCCGCACTTTCGCCACCTTACGCATAGCCGAGTTTGGCTTCTTAGGAGTTGTTGTGTACACACGGGTACAAACACCTCGGCGTTGCGGACAGCTACTGAGCGCCGGAGACTTGGTTTTTTTGATTTTTGGACTACGTCCTTTCCGGACAAGTTGTTGAATCGTAGGCACGTTTACCTCTCTTATTGGTTCTTGCTACTCATGTTTTGATGCATCAAAAAATGCGTATCTGGCTTTTTGGTCCAGACTTCCAAAATACGGCTTCTTAAAATCATTTAGCAACCTTAGAGCCCGCATTCTCCAAAAAAACATCTTCTTATCCACAAAAACTACACGAAAATAAAATTTTATTCAATATTCTGGTATATAACAATATATCAAATATATTTTCTTTCTTTTTTTATTGCCACCAATATAGAGGGCTATCCTATAGGCACTTTAGACTACTTTCAAAAATCCCCATTCGTAAGATGCACGACACCAGCAGCATACTTTAGCATATACTTTTAAACCTGACGTACCGCCTTGCAACGATCCAGCCAACGCTGAACGGTTTGTGACAACAAATTTGGATTAAACTCTAATTCTGTACATTTTTTTGCTTGTTCAATATAATCCGGCAAATGCTTAAGATTGTGTTGCAAGCAAACGGCTGCTCGGTTATGTATTTTCCAATTCGCCCCGAGATGCTCTTGTTCAGTTTGGCCCGGCGTTGGGACCAAAACCAAGCCAGAGATACCCAAAACCACATAGTCCATCAAACTCGAATATCCTGAACGAGAAATAACCACCTTAGCGGTTCTAAGTAGGTGCTGAAGATCTACCCCATCTAAGAACGGAATGGTACGCACATTTTGGTTATGTCCAAATCCTTGTTTATCGGGCCTTCCCTCCACAATCCACAACGGAAGCGGGAGTTGAGGGGCCACCTTAATGAGTGCATCTTGGAACATGGTGCGCTGCGGCTCAGGCCCGGAAAGTACTGCAGCCACGAAAGGTTCATTAATTTCGAGCCGTTTGTCTATAAACCCCAAAGGTTTAGGCTCGCCAGCAAATCGCGAAAGGACTCCTATCCAATCTACATGTGGAGCATGTTTGGAAGTCTGTTTTGGTAAAGGGAATCGGTGAAGCAGGTCTCCAGCAAGCCGGAGGTTAGGATCATCCGGCAACCACCAGTCGGAAAAAGGGCGGATAATTTGTTTATGAACACGATATGCGGTTAGGTGAAACGCTTCGAAGGGCTTAGGTGGCAGAACAGCTATTTGGTGGCCAATAAATGCGGACGGAATACCCGACAGCCACATCCCGAATCGGCTATCCGAGACCACACCATCAAATGGGGCATTATGATGCCATTCTCGAAGGATTCGGTGTTCTTGGGCAACGGTTCGGATCACATGGGGGACTTGTGAATAAATGGCGACCAAGCTATTTTTACGTCCATAGCGGATGTTATAGCCGGGCAATTCTCGTACCTCTAATGTGGGAAAGGTGCGTTTCAGCACTTGTAAGGCGTCGCCGTCTGATGCCAAAACGACCTCAGCACCCTCATTATGCAATGCTCGAATAACCGGAATGCTCCGAGTAGCATGACCCAGACCCCAATTTAGGACGGCAAAGAGGATGCGTGGCATATTTATTATTGCGTGCTTGTGAATGGCCGTTTGCAGTGTTATACTACAAGAAAAGATAGCCTAATAGCACATTAGGTTAGAGGAAAAAGGAACCTGCGGGTATGCGAATTCTCTTTATTTTGTTTTTAGGAAGTCTGCTTGGTTGCGTCCCATTTGGTTGGGCACAGCCTAATTTACGATTGGTGAACGCCGATACCCAAGTATCTAAGATTGCATTTCGTGGACATTCCTTCCCCGAAGAACAGTTATTGGAGGTAATTGCCACACAAGCGCCTACGGCTTTCGATCGGTTGGCGCCTTCATGGGCGAGCCGTCTTGCTTTTCGGGAAGTGAGACAATTCCCCTTCAGTCCATACGAAGTACAAAAAGACGTTATCCGCCTCCGCCGATTTTACCAGCGAAATGGGTTCTTGTCGCCACGGATTTTATCGCAATTTGACTTTGACCCTCAAACCAACCAGATTAAGGTATTTTTCAATATTTCCGAAGGCCCACCATTAACGATTCAAGAGATTTTGTTTTATGGGCCAGATGGTCGGGATGCTTTTTACCAATTTCCGGAGGCCTCCCGAAGTGCATGGCGTGCCTTTAGAGCGCCTTTTATTCAACAATTTGGCGAACGTTTTTCGGAGTTGGCCTTGGCCCAATTTCGTGAGCGTGCCGTTAGATGGATGAAAGATGAAGGCTTTGCTTATGCCCAACTCCGTGATGTGACGGTGGTAGATACCTTGGCCAATCTTGCTGATGTAACCATGTATATCGCTCCCGGCCCACGTTGCTCGTTCGGCAAGGTTCGGATTACAGGGTTGGAACGCATCTCGGAAGAGACCGTCCGAAACTTGCTTACATTTAGCGAAGGTGACCCTTTTTCTTATCGTCAATTAGAAGAAAGTAAAAGACAAATTTTTGAATCCTCACAATTCCGATTTGCCCTTTTTAGCATTCCTGTACAGTCTTTATCCGAGAATGTAGATGTGGTCTTTGAGGTACGCGAGGCCAAGTTGCGTTCCGTAAGTGGTCAATTGGGTCTTTCTTCCGACACCGGCCCCCGGATCGAGGGCAAATGGGAAAACCGCAATTTCTTGGGCAATGCACGCACATTAACCGCACAGGTGACGGTACAGCCCGGAGACTCTTTGGGCATCTTCAGGAGTTATCCGATTGAAAAAAAATATCGAGGTTCTTTATCCTTCCGACAGCCTCATTTTTTTTACCGCAAGTTGTCCGTCCTAACCCAACCTTACGTCGAGTATCTTAACGATTTTTTGAATACCCCACAGACCTCTTGGGGGGTAGATACGTCCTTTCTGTTGAGGCTCTCCCAGTACCAAAACTTAAATTTAGCCTTTAACTTTTCCCGTGTTAAGGCAGACCCAGCAACCCTACTGGCTTCCGATCAATACAACCAAGCCTCGTTTGCACTTTCCGGCACATTGGGTAAGGTGGACAACATCTTATTCCGTACACGGGGATGGCTCATCAAGCCTTCGATTGTCCTGAGTGGGCGACCCGGGATTTTGCCCAATGCCCCAAAAGTGCTTATCTCTGATCTTAATTATTTAAAAACCTCCTTAGAAGGGACGGCCTATACGTTACCCTTACAAGAAAAGGATACTCTACCTGCTTTTTTACAACGAGTGTCACTCAATGTTAGGCTTTTTGTTGGAAAAATGTGGGCTGCGGATAGCTTATATGAGAGTGACAAATTTTATTCAAGGTATTTTAGGTTGCTGTATTTTGGGGGCGGAGACCGTGATGTTCGTGGATGGCGGAACAAATATTTAGGCCCCCGTGCCCCAAGCGACCAGTTTTCCCCAATTGGAGGTACTGGAAAAATCACGGGTAATATCGAGACCCAAGTTCCCCTACCCAACCTTAATAGCTTACGCGGTGTAGCCTTTCTGGATTTCGGAAATGTCTGGAAAGATCAACTTTATTTAAATCCGGCCAAGTGGAAATATGGGACGGGTGTAGGCATACGTTTTTTGGTAGCAGGCTTCACAGGCGGAGCTGATTTAGGCATCAAGCTCAATCCAGACTTCGAAGACCTTCACAACATGGAAGGCAATCGTTGCAAATGGTATGACGTACTCGGCCCTTGTAGCCCATTGAGCCTCCACATTCAGTTTGGACAAACGTTCTGAGCCATTCATCATGGATTTTCACACCAGAACCTCTTCATTTATTTCAGAAAATTTTGTGTGACCAATCCCGCATTTCCTTTGTGGATTGTACCTTAGCATCCACCTTAAACCTCTATCTATAACACAACTGACATGAGCAATATCCAATGGGTAGAAGCCGGTACGTTTACCGACATCAAATACCACAAAGCCGAAGGGCTGGCCAAAATCACCATAAACCGTCCTGAAGTCCGCAATGCGTTCCGGCCCGAAACCGTGAAAGAACTGCGTTTGGCGCTCCATGACGCCCGCGAAGACCACGAGATTGGCGTTGTAATCCTTACGGGGGAAGGACGAGAAGCTTTTTGCTCTGGCGGCGACCAACGCATTCGTGGGGATGCCGGATACAAAGAAGCCGGAAACGAAAAGGTGATGCGGCTTAATGTCTTAGACTTTCAGCGGGAAATTCGGACGTGTCCGAAGCCTGTCATCGCAATGGTGGCGGGCTGGGCTGTGGGTGGCGGGCACGTTCTACACGTCCTTTGCGACCTGACCATCGCCGCCGATAATGCCAAGTTTATGCAAACAGGCCCCAAAGTAGGTTCTTTTGATGGCGGCTACGGCTCCAGTTATTTGGCACGAATTGTTGGGCAAAAAAAGGCACGTGAAATCTGGTATCTCTGCCGTCCGTACAATGCCACTGAAGCCTTGCAAATGGGCTTGGTTAACAAGGTGGTTCCATACGAAGAATTAGAAGCCACAACCGTAGAATGGGGGCGCGAAATTATGCAAAAATCGCCTTTAGCCATTCGCTTGCTCAAATCTGCCTTGAATGCCGACTGCGACGGGCAAGCCGGTTTGCAGGAATTGGCGGGAAATGCAACGTTGTTGTTTTATATGACGGAAGAAGGCCAAGAAGGCCGGAATGCCTATAACGAGAAGCGGAAACCAGAATTTGACAACCCAGATCGCTTCCCACGCCGCCCTTAGTCGGTCAACCACCATACGCAAAAGGCCACCCAACAACGAGTGGCCTTTTTGGTCATCATCACCGATCATCTATTAGTTAAGCGGCATTAGGCTAATGGCTGCTCCACCACCCGCCGCCAATTTTAGGGCGAGCATTTCGCCTTTTTTAACGGTCATCTTACGGATATTGACCACTTTGGGTTTTTTCTCCCAATGCGCCCCCTCCCCATCTTCATAAATGATGGCCGTGAATGTTTTCCCAGCCTCCAAAAAGTCCAGGTTTATCGCAAAGGTACGCGCATTTTCATCGGTGATGCTCCCTATAAACCAATTGGGGCTGTTTTTTGCTTTTCGGGCAATGGTCAGATAGTCGCCTACCTCCGCATTCAAAATACGGGTATCGTCCCAATCCACCGCTACATCTCGGATAAACTGAAAAGCGGGATTGCCCTCATAGTTTTCCGGCAAGTCCGCCACCATCTGTACAGGGCTGTACAGGGTAACGTACAAGGCAAGTTGTTTGGCTACGGTTGTATGAACCCGTTCCTCTTGTTTGTATTGATCGAAGGTGACATCAAAAATGCCCGGTGTATAGTCCATTGGCCCTCCCAAGAGCCGTGTAAACGGCAAAATGGTTTCGTGTTCGGGCGGGTTTCCACGGCTCCACGCATTAAACTCGTTTCCACGCGCCGCTTCGGAGGCCATCCAATTCGGGTATGTCCGGTGAAGTCCTGTTGGCCGGACGGGTTCGTGGGCATCTATCATCACCTTGTGTTTTGCGGCGGCTTCAACGGCGCGGATGTAGTGATTCACCATCCATTGCCCATCGTGGTGTTCTCCACGCGGAATAATTTTCCCGACGTATCCGGTTTTCACGGCATGGATGCCATGTTGCTTCATGTATGCGAATGCGCCATCCATTTGCCGCTCATAAGATGTAACGGCCCCCGAAGTCTCGTGGTGACCCACAATTTCCACCCCTTTGCTACGCGCATAATCGGTCACGGCTTTGATGTCATAGTCTGGATAAGGCTTTGTAAAATCAAACACTTCGTCTTTCCATTGACCATACCATTGTTCCCATCCCATGTTCCAGCCTTCTACCAAGACGCCCTGAATGTTATTGGCTGCGGCAAAGTCTATGTAGCGCTTGGTGTTCTCGGTGGTTGCCCCATGTTTTCCAGTAGGATTTAGGCCCTGAGCCGAGCCAGCATCTTGCGTTCCGGCATAGTCCCAAGTTGACTTTCCGAGGTGCATTTCCCACCAAACCCCGACGAACTTCATCGGGCGTATCCAAGACGTATCTTCGTATTTGGATGGTTCATTGAGGTTCAAAATCAATTTGGAGGATAGCAAATCGGCTGCTTGATCACCCAATAAAACAACGCGCCAAGGTGTTTTAAAGCCCGGTTTAACCACTGCTTTGTTCACCAAATCCGGCGATGGGGCTAGCATGGTAGAGAGTTTGAGTGTGCGATGATCCACATGTAGCTGCATCGCCGGAAAATCTATCAATGCGGCTTCATGAAGGGCCATATGCCAGCCATTCGCCATTTTGAACGTCACAGGCGTTTGAACCGATTGGCGGTCGTGGAGGTTCATCGTTCCGATAGAGGTCTCCGTCTCGCGATACCATGTATTTTCGATTTCGCTTACACGGGTTGTGGCGTATAAATGCTCATTAGAGTCCCAATCCCCCGGAATCCAAAATGCCTTATGATCTCCCGTAAGCTGGAACGTCGTGAGTTCGTCGGTAATGGCAATATCATGCCGATAACCCTCTTTCGGAAACTCATAACGAAAACCGAGACCGTTGTCAAACACCCGAAAAATCACCTTAAGCAAAACTCCCGAATGGTGCTTAAGCGGAAAAACAGCTTCATTGTAGTGGTTTCGGATCTCCTTAACTTCCCCCCATACGGGTTTCCAAGTTTCATCAAACGAATTACGGAGGACAGCCCCCGCCATCGAGAACCCATTCTTGAGCACCCCATCCCGAAGTGCAAACCCCAATCCCGATTTTCCTAAAACAACTTGGTTTCGATAATGAACACGATAAGAAGGCGTTCCATCCGCCGAAATCATGAATGTAACCTGTACCCGTTTGTTTGGAGATGTGACCCAAACCGAGGATTGTGCCAGAGTTGGTATCCAAACCCCGAAAAAGACGAAAAACATCCCTATAATTGCTTGTTTCATCATGGTACTGTTTTTAGTGCAACAAGAAAGGTTGATGTAGATCAATTTACAAGACGTTGTTACGTCAATGTCGTAAACCCTCTGAATTTTCGGTGCAATAGCCAAGAAGTCCAATTTTCAAGCACTTCTCACAACACCACTATGCGATATGTTCAAGGGTCTTAACAATTATATAATGAAAACTGTTGCGCACAGTTCATGCACCTGATTGCCCAAACAAAGTTCATGGATTGTAAACCACGAACCCAGTTGGTCGTTAAGAATCCGTTCATTGTTCACCATAACACGGGCTTTGGATTGTATTTCCGAAATCAATCTGCGTAACTTATTGATTCCTTCCTCCATTATCGCGGCAAAAACTTTAAACGGTATCCCCTACCTCAAGATACTGTTCCACCCGATATGGCGCATAAGCGCTTAAAAACATGAACTTGCCCAGACCTGCTCCTATTTTTAAGGCCATACGCAGTTTGTTTAGACGTCCGGTTGCGCCTCATCCCCCACCTGTTGCTGTACAGCCCGCCCCAAGTACGTCGCCGGTGGATAGGCTCGCACTCGAAGAAATCTTGGATACCCCCATCCAAAACCTGTATTTATTCGAGATGGCCCTCCGCCACCGTTCCATCCTCCGGAACGAGCCTTCGCGGATATTGGAATCCAACGAGCGTTTGGAGTTTTTGGGAGATGCAGTTCTGGGAATGATTATTGGCGAATATCTCTATCAACGATTTGCCGATAAAGACGAAGGCTTTCTAACCCGAACCCGTGCAAAATTGGTGAATGGGGAAGTGCTATCTATTTATGCCCGCCGGATTGGCCTAAATCATTTCATCCTCATTAGCCGAAACATGGAAGATGGTGGCGGACGCAATAATACCACCATATTGGCCGATGCCTTCGAGGCCCTTATCGGTGCATTATATTTAGACCAAGGGTATGCCGCTGCACAACGCTTTGTCCTGCGGGTTATTGTAGAACATGCCAGTTTTGACGAATTGGTGCAACAACAGCAGAACTTTAAGAGTCAACTTTTAGAATATGTTCAATCTAAAGGATGGCCACAACCGGACTACCGCTTGGTCGCAGAAGAAGGGCCGAGCCATCAACGCATTTTTACGGTTTGCACCTATATACAAGACAAGCCGATGGGTCAAGGAACGGGGGCTTCTAAAAAACAGGCAGAGCAACGCGCCGCCGAGCAAGCGATGGCTTATTTCAATTCGCTGATCGCTTCCTAAGGTCTCCTTTAGCATGACGTCCTACTTCTACGCCCAACGTTATCCCTCTCCCCCCATCGTGCCGTACTCCAGCCAACGCCCATCCTTGCGTATGGCCTTTTATTGGCATAGCATTGCTGCATAAAATAGAAATGGGCCATTTTTCCAAGTTGTACCGAATCTCCCATAAAAAGTCTGTCAAGAGAGCAAAATTCTGGACGTTCTCACCATCAACCCGTACAAAATACACTCCATGCTGCATGAGGGCTACCTTGAACTGCCACCACCGCCATCTTCCCGATCCCTCCACACCGAGAATTAACCTATCGCCTCCATCAAACACAAATTTAACCTCATCGCCCCTTTCTCGAATCTTTAATGGTCTCAAGTTCTGATACGAAACAAGCCCACCAAGGGATATTGGCCCTCCGACGGGTCTTTCGTATCTATACCTCACCTCCAGACCGTCTTGCCCATCCGTAAGGGCTTCTCCCGCCTGCGGATAAAACGTTTTGCGGGGTGGCGAAAGGTCTTTTTGCAGAATAAAGGAAATTGAATGTAGCTTTTGTATCCACGTAAGACCCATAATTGCGTTTTTAAAGCCGAAAACGTGTTTCGTACCATTGGTGTTTGCAAATTTTTCGTGACCATACCCCAACGCAGATTCAACGACCCAGCCTCTTTTCAACGGTAGTACAGCACCTACATTGCCATCCCACCGCAGGATATCCCCATCAAGGGCATAGCGGCTCCCCAATGCATCATATGCAGCATGAACCTTCCCATAACGCCCTTGTAGCGACACTTTTTGCCCAAATACACATGCCCCACCTGCAAAAAAATAGAGACTAAAAACAAGACCAAGCCTGACAATTTGAACTTTCATTAAACTTCACCCAAATCTATTCATCCAAGTTGTACGATCATTGATAAACATTGTCCATAATTATGGTTTAATCGGCGTGTACATTATTGTTTTATCCTAACAAATAAAGTACACCTCCAATAAAAGGCATGATTTTGGCGTTGTATGATACCATATAGGTCATGCTCCCCCCAAATTAGGTTAAATTAACGACTCGTGTTC
The DNA here is from genome assembly GCA_017303715.1 of Rhodothermia bacterium. Lineage (GTDB taxonomy): Bacteria > Bacteroidota > Rhodothermia > Rhodothermales > UBA2364 > UBA2364. The sequence continues at coordinate 12,374 of JAFLBZ010000011.1, forward strand.
GTTAAGTGACGATAACCAAACAGGGAGTGCCTAAAAGAGTATTCAAACAAAGAGGAAGAATCTTTGAATTTATTTAAATTTTATGAATAAAAGCGCTTCCATTCTTATTACGAGCTGCTTGGTGTGTGAAATTCACCGTATTGAGGCGCTATTTTTTTTATACTCTTAGCTTTAGTACCACCACAGAACCCACCAGCTTTGTGTATGCTAAGCCAAAAACAGAGAGGAGTGAAAAAGGTGAACCGAACAAAAATTTTAGCATGGTTGTTATGTCTAAGCCCAACAGGTCTGGTCTTTGCACAACAACCCAAAACAACCCCATTGGCTACACAGCCTGAATCCACTACACTATCGGTAGAAGGAAGGCTGTATCGAGCCATACAATCCACATCAGTGGATGAAAGTATAGCCTTAGATGAGCAAGACCGCAAAATTGCAAAAATCTACCGCGACTACGCACGCTTCTTGGATTTAGACCGGAACAAAGAGCGCAACAAAGCAGACGGAATTTTACGGAATATTGTTGCAGAACTTCAAACTTTGTTAAGAGAGCCGGGAATTACAGACCTTATGCCCTTCCGAGATATGTATCGGACGGCGATTAGGACAACCAAAGAGTTCTACGGGAAAGTAGATCCATCGCTGGTTGCCGAGAATGATGAGGTTTTTGAACTCCGTGCAGAAGTGATTGCAGAACTTGAAACCGACGACGATTCTAACCTACTTGAAAATGTGAATGCGCCGTCCCAGCTCGGTCTGGCTCCCGTTAATACGGTATTTCAGATGGATCTGGAACGCCCCGTTCTTCGGGCAATTTCGTCGCTTAGCCGTAACAAAACGCATTTCCGGACGGTTCGCACCCGTGCAGACCTCTACTTCCCGATGATCGAACGTATCTTGCAAGAAGAAGGCTTGCCGGATGAAATCAAGTACCTCGCAGTTGTAGAAAGCGCCCTCAACCCGCGTGCCCAAAGTTGGGCGGCGGCGGCAGGATTGTGGCAATTTATCCCTGCCACGGGTGCTGGATACGGGCTAAACATTAATGCTTCGATAGATGAGCGACGGGATCCTGAAAAAGCCACCCGTGCCGCCGCACGCCACCTTCGTGATCTGCACCAAATGTTTGATGGAGATTGGCAATTGGCACTTGCGGGTTATAATTGCAATCCTTACCGTGTGAAAAGGGTTCTGGAGCAAACCTCCCAACGTTTAGGCCGTAAAGCAACGTTCTGGGAAATCATGGACAAACTGCCCCGCGAAACCAAGAACTACGTCCCTCTCTTCATTGCGACGTACCTGATCATGAACAACCAACAAGCGTTCGATCTCGGTGCGTATCCACAAGCGCCTACGTATGAATACGATGTTGTGCCCGTACAAGGTGGAGCCACATTAGACGCCGTAGCTGAAAAGTTACAAGTTCCCGTAACACACCTCCGTGCGCTTAATCCTGAACTCAAAACGGACAGAACCCCTACTTCCGTCTCGGCAACCTTTATGCCAGACCGGATACTTCTTGGCAATGGCGAAATGCCAGAGCAAGGGTATTTGTTGCGGGTTCCTAAAAACACAAGTACCAACTTGGGTGAACTTGCGCTTGGGCAATCGCTTCAGGTAAGCTACGGAAGTCGCGTTGGTAATATGGCCCAGCGTTTGGAGAACCCACTTGAAAGTTTGGCTGCCGTTTTGCCTTCCTCGCGCGACCGCGCTCGCTCTAAGCCAGAACCTAAGCCCACGACCTCGAAACCCGATAGCGGACAACCAAGTTCAGTTTTCGCCAACCCAACAGATGTGGCTACCGCTGTGGCTACCCCTGCGGCTACCGCTGCAACTCCAATGCCAAGTGTTGCAGCTATTGCGGACTTAACGCCTGCGCCTCCTAAATCCAAAATCAGCAAGCCGATACCAAAGCCTCAAGAGCGCCAAGTGGCTGCTCCAAAGGGCAAACGGCAAGTTCACCGAGTGAAATCCGGTCAAACCCTAAGCCAATTGGCCGCACAATATGGCGTTGAGGCTTCTGACATAAAAGAATGGAATAACTTGCGTCACAACCAAGTGAATGTTGGACAACGCATTGTAATCTTTTCGGACACCAAACCAGAGGAACCGGGCGCAACAGAAGTGGCCGCATCACGCGAGAGCAACAAGCGCACCAGTTCTAAAGCCAAAACCTCTACCGCAGCGCCTGCTTCGCACCGTGTTGCCAAAGGAGAAGGTCTTACAAGCATTGCTCGTAAGTACGACCTGACCGTTGCCGAGCTAAAGGCCATGAACAACCTAAAAGGCAGTACCATCCAGCCCGGTGATATCCTTCGTATCAAAAGCAACGCAAAAACTGCCGAGAGCAAGGCAAAGCCAAAGAGCAATAAAAAAGAAAAGCCAACGACCACCAAGAAAAAACGCCGTTAGCCGTATATCGCTTTAACGGTTTAAGTTGAAGGTTTTTGTTTTCCAAATACGTAAACGGTCTTTTGTTTTAAGCAGGAGGCCGTTTTTTCTTTCAGTTTAGCTCCCCATACCCCGTTCAGCGGCATTCACTCGTATAATATTTTATTGATTTTGCTTTTTTACTGAAAGAAATTATTTAAATTGAAAGCGTTTCCACAAGAAGTTTACTATACTGAAAACACAACATTCATCTGCTTTTCTGTATTCAGCATAAAGCCTTACCTCTTGCGGAAACATCATGCCGTGAAACTCGGCTTTATTAACCGTAAAACGCCAATTTTATGTCTGACATCAGTTTTTTAGCGCAAGTCAACCGCATGTTTGAAAAAGCGGCGGTACATACCAAACATCCGAAGGGTTTATTGGATCAGATCAGGATTTGCAACAGCACGTATGCCATGCAGTTTCCCTTAAAGCGCGATGATGGCTCCATCGAGGTCATCAAGGCTTGGCGTGCAGAACACAGCCAACACAAAACACCAACCAAGGGCGGAATCCGTTATGCGCCCAATGTTAATGCAGACGAGGTTACGGCTCTGGCCTCTCTGATGACGTATAAATGTGCCATTGTGGACGTCCCTTTTGGTGGCGCAAAAGGAGGCATTTGTATAGATCGTCGCAAATACTCGGAGGCCGAGTTAGAGCGCATTACACGCCGTTACACCTTCGAGTTGGTCAAGAAAAACTTCATCGGGCCGGGTATAGATGTTCCGGCTCCCGACTATGGTACGGGCGCAAAAGAGATGTCGTGGATTTTGGACACCTATAATTCCCTCACCAGCGACTCATTAGACGCCTTGGCCTGCGTTACTGGAAAACCAGTAGGGCAAGGAGGGGTGCGTGGACGCAAAGAAGCGACCGGACGCGGCGTATATTTTGGATTGCGTGAAGCTTGTTCGAACGCTGAAGACATGGCAAAACTTGGCCTCACCCCCGGAATTGCAGGCAAGACTGTGATTGTACAAGGCTTGGGAAATGTGGGCTATCATGCTGCCAAATTCATCGAGGAAGGCGGTGGCATTATTGTAGGTCTTGCAGAATACGAGGGCGCAATCTATCGGTCACAAGGCTTGGATTTGGAAAAGGTAGTCCAGCACCGAAAAGAAACCGGCTCCATTCTTAATTTCCCCGGAGCGGAAAACATAGCAAACTCGCAAGATGCTCTAGAATTGCCCTGTGATATTTTAGTTCCTGCGGCCCTCGAAGCGGTGATTGTGGGTGAAAATGCAACCCGCATCCAAGCTAAAATCATTGCAGAAGGTGCAAATGGACCCATTACCGCTCATGCAGACACCATCTTGAACGAAAGAGGGATTATGGTCATTCCTGATGTATTCTTGAATGCCGGTGGCGTTACGGTCTCTTATTTTGAATGGTTGCGCAACCTGCAACATGTACGCTTCGGGCGCATGAGCAAGCGGTTTGAGCAAAATATGCAAACAAAAATGCTAGAAGCCATCCAGACTTTAATTGGCAAAAAATTAGATACGCAGTTGATAAGCGATGTGATACACGGTGCAAGTGAGGAAGATTTGGTCAACTCTGGATTAGAGGATACAATGATCAATGCCTATAATGAGGTTCGGGCAATTTCAAAGCAACACCATACCGACCTACGCACGGCAGCCTTCATCAATGCCATAGACAAAGTGGCAGTTTCGTATTTAGAAATGGGGATTTTCCCTTAACGCACGTTAAATAGTGGCTTTTGTGGCCGTTGTCGGATGAGGCAGCGGCTATTTTTATGCCCAGCCCCCCCATACCAGTCGTGGCCTTTCGGTTAGATCGTTCATGACCGCTACATCGTGGAATCCATGACTTTGCATGTAATCTTTCACCTGATGAGCAAAATCGGTATGGCATTCCATAGCCAACCAGCCGTTTGGATTAAGCATGGTTTTGGTGGAATTGATCAAGGCGTGGTAAAAACGGAGCGGTTCCCCATCGGTAAAAAGTGCCAAATGTGGCTCATAGGCGATCACCTCTTTTTGGAGTGTGTGTGCTTCTTCGCGTAAAACATACGGTGGGTTGGATAAGATCAAATCGAATGGCTGCGTAAAGGATTCGGGGAAATGCGGTGCAAGCATATCTGCGTGTATAAAGTTAACCTCAAGGCCATTTTGTTCTGCATTTTTATGGGCTACTTGTAAGGCAGGTGTACTAATGTCGCAAGCCACCACCTCCCAATCAGGCCGTAGGCTCTTCAGCCCCAGTGCAATACAACCGCTTCCCGTTCCCACATCCAAAACACGCATATAGCGTTTATTTTCAAAAATGGGATGCAAGGCTAACCAATGGGTTAACCATTCTGTTTCGGGTCTTGGGATGAGGACACTCGGATTTACCGCTAAGGTAAGCGACAAAAAGGGGACACTTCCTAAAATGTATTGGAGTGGCTCATGCTGCATCCGACGCGACAAAAGGGCATAAAAAGCGGTGATACACGCTTTATTTGGCGTTTCGTCCATGCGGGCCAGCAAATTGGCGACCGGCCACCCTGTAAGATGCACCCACAACCAACGAATCTCGGCTTGGGCTTCGGTGGGGTCAAACCCTTTTTCGCATAATTGGTCAAGGGCTTCTTTAGAGAGCGTGCGGTAGGTCAACGTATGGTGTTTGGTTTAGGCTGTTTTCTACGGTCTGGTATCAGCCATTCGATGAGCAAGAGCAACAAAGCAAAACCCAAAGGCCATTGGTATTGTTCTTGATAAGCGGCAAATTTTGCCGTTCCAAATTTCGTCTTTTCCATTCCCGCCAAGACATCGCTAAAATCCGTTAGATTGCTGGTGGTGCGTGCTATTCGGAAATAGGCTCCATCTTTACCAAGGTCTTGTAGCGACGCCTCTTCTAATTTTGTAACCACAGGTTGGCCACTCCGATCTGTTTTCAGCCCATTCGTCCGTTGACCATTTTGATAGGTAGGAATGGTTACGCCCTCGGTCTCGCCAACTCCAGCAGTAAAAATGGAGATTCCCGCATCGGCTGCTTTGCTACGTAATGCGTCCATTTCTCCACTGTGGCTTTCCCCATCCGAGACCACCAGTAAAACCTTGCTGCGGTTTCCTTTAGAGTCCTTGTCCGTTCCCTTCATGTTAAATGCCTTAATCACCACTTCCAACATTCGGTCGTACTGCGTACCTTGTATGGGCATCTGATCCGGCTCCGAGATTTCCAAAAACAATTTGAGGGCGTTATAATCCAAGGTTACGGGGCATTGTAAAAAAGCATCCCCTCCAAAAAGGATCAGCCCAACGCGGTCGCCATTGAGTTTATCCACCAATTTGGTTAGTTCAAACTTGGCACGTTTCAGACGATTTGGAGCAACATCCTCCGCCAGCATAGAGTTAGAGACATCCAGCGCAATCATCAAATCTACCCCTTCCCGCGAGACCTCCCGAACTTTTGTGCCTATGCGCGGTCCCGCCAGAGCAATACCCAACAAGAGAATTGCCAAGGTGTAGATGGTAGCTTTCCAACGCCGCCTTCGGGTGCTGATCCCATCCGTAAGGCGCTCCACCAAGTCGGGGTCTCCGAAGACACGACGTGCCCGCTTTCGTTGATATGCCATCCAGAAATAGGCTGCAACCACAACGGGTACGGCAAACAAAGACCATAAAAAGGCAGGATGTAACCAATCCATTTTTTACAGGGTAAGCACTTAATAGATTAACAATAGAAACTCATCTGAAGCGATAGGGCGTTTGATAGACCATCTAAGCCTTGATCAGTCTATAACGTAACGTCTTAGAGCAAGACGGAATGCCCACGCTCCGGAATTTCCACATTTTGGAATCCATTTGCCATAAGCGACGCTTGGAGTAATTTTTGGCGCTCTACCTCACCATGCACCAAGAAGGTTTTCTGCAAGCGATCCCGATCTAAATTGCCCAAAAATGCCAACAGTTCTGGCTCATCGGCATGTGCTGAAAGCGACGAAAGGGTCACCACTTCCGCTTTACGGATGTAATCTTCCCCGAAAATACGTACCACAGGCTCTTTGTTAATAAGACGGCGACCCAAGGTATGCTCGGCACAAAACCCGACCATGAGTACGGTGGTTTTGGGATTGCTAATGTTGTTGCGCAGGTGGTGCAAGATTCTTCCCGCCTCGCACATGCCAGAGGCCGAGATCACCACCATAGAACCGCGTTGTGTATTCAGTCCTTTGGATTGATCTACCGATCGTACATAACGCAACTTCTCGAAACCGAATGGATTCTCATCTTCGCGAAGGTATTGCCGCGTCTCTTCGTCGTAGCACTCTGGATGAGACTGAAAGACAGCGGTGGCACTTACAGCAAGAGGACTATCCACATACACCGGAATGCGTGGTAACTCGCCTTCGTTCCACAATTGGTCTAAAGCATATACCAATTCTTGGGTACGCCCTACGGCAAATGCCGGAATGAGGATTTTCCCACCTCGGCTGGCAGTATTCCGAATAATTTCTGCCAAAGCTTCTTTGGTCTCGGTTGTGGGAGCATGGGTTTGTCCGCCGTAAGTGGACTCCGTGATGATCCAGTCGCAATCCTCCATTGCTTTTGGGTCTTTAATAATCGGGCGACCTGGGCGACCAATATCTCCCGTAAACCCTAAGCGTTTTTCACGCCCGCCTTCTTGCACCTTTACCACCATAGAAGCAGACCCAAGAATGTGTCCGGCGTCCCGATATTCCACCGAAACACCCGGAAGCGGCGAAAAAGGGGTATCATAGCCCACCGAGATGAATTTTTTGAGCAACTCTTCGGTATCGGCTTGTGTATAAAGGGGTACAATTTCTGGTCCTTGTGGCCCACGTCGGTTTTTGTTGCGCTTGTTTAGAAAAGCGGCATCAGATTCTTGGATGTAGGCAGAGTCCATGAGCATAATCGCACAGAGATCGTAGGTGGCATGTGTGGCATAGACCCGCCCCCGAAAGCCTTCCTTCCAGAGCTTTGGCAGAAGCCCCGCATGGTCTATGTGTGCATGAGAAAGCAGCACTACATCAATCTCGGAAGGCGTAAACAAAAAGGTTTGGTTAATGTGGTTGGCCTCTTCACGTCGGCCTTGGAAGAGACCACAGTCCATCAGGATATTATGGCCGCTCTCCAGTTGGAGCAAGTGCATCGAGCCTGTAACGGTTTGAGCGGCTCCACAAAAGGTAAGTTTCATATGCAATCTATATGATAAAACAAAATAATCAAAACAAGATAGGCGTCTAAGAAGGTTTGAAGATAAACACATTATCCCAGAACTTCCGCATAACGATTAGGATATTTATTGCTCCGCTATGGGCATAGTGAGGCGCATAGCGGGTACATGTCCCAACATTCTTCTTGAATACAAGTATCGCCCCCGCTCGTATGCACTAAAGTCCGAGTTTTCGGGGTTCATGCTGTTTATTTGGACACGCGATGACGAATGAATAAACCGACCGCCTCCGATCCACATGCCCACATGGATAACCCGTTCACGGCTGTTGGAGGTGGCTTTTTTGCCAAAGAACAAAAGATCCCCCGCTTGGAGTTTAGAGAAGTCCCCTTTGTCGTCCACCAGAACACCTTCACGCGCTTGTTGAGAGGCATCCCGCTGGAGCATCAGACCATTCATTTCATAGATGGTTTTCGTAAAGCCACTACAGTCCACCCCTTTTGTCGAGGTTCCACCCCAAAGATAAGGAACCCCCATTAACCGCTTTGCCGAAGCCACCAAAGAAGTTGTTGTGGCGCGGGTTTCCGCCTGCCACGTAGCATAGTTTGTCACCTCTGTATTATGGACGTATCCTTTTCGCCCATCGGGATAGGTTACCCGAACATAACCTGCCTCCTCGCCCTCAAACCCCAAGACATTTCCAAAAGTAAGGTCGGAGACAGGCTCACTTTCGGTGTTCGGTTGCGCAAGCGCAAAGCCATAAGGACGGAGGTAAATCACTTTTGGCGTCAATTCATATGCTTTTTGGGCTTCTGATGTAATGCGATGTAAAGCACCTCCTTCCACCCAAGCCAGATAGCCATCCGGCGTTTGCACCCAATACCAATAATCTTGTGCCTTAAGCACCCGAACCACTTGTCCCAACAGGACTTGTGTTGCCATTTCGCCAGCATGTTCGGGCTGATAACGGAGGTTGATGACCGCATTATTCGCGATTGCCCATGTTTTTTCTCCCACACTGGCGTTGGGCAACAGTTGCAGACTATCGGTAATAGCAAAGTCGATCCCACTTAATTTTTGCAACAAAGCGGTTTTGGCGTTCGGAAGATTGGTTTCCCCTCTCAAAATCCATTGTTTGCCCTGCGCCACAAGTTCCGTCTTAAAGTGTGCAACCCGCCCATCCGGCGCAAACGTTTGCTTGATGTCCGAAAGAGCCTCCAGAACAGCCATTGGAGGAGCAGGTAGAACCGGAGCAAGAGCAGGCTGGGGGCTGCGACAACCGGCCAACATTGCCATTAAACCCAATCCATACAAACGTATTCTGTGAGAGATAGTCATTATAGTCTTGGTGTTTTATTGATTCCGCCCATTTTGTTTCCACTACAATTAAGTTTGAAAATAAGGAATTTATATAGGCGTGCATCAAATTTACTATTTTCCCGTTCATTGTTTTTGCCAAACCCTGTTGGTTATACGGCTTAGCAAGCCTATTTAGCCTTTTAGCGTGCAAAAAAAAGACCATACTATACGGGATCGGTTGTTTTTTTCTTAGATTCCCCTTATGAGCAACCCTCTCCCCCAGCACAGATACACATGACGGAGCAAAAACCCACAAGTCAATCCCCAACACCCTCGGCATCGAGCGTACAGGATCGTACGTGGGTAGCACAAGCCCTTGCCGGAAACGAAGCAGCCTTCCAGCGGCTCATGACCAAATACCGAGAGCCTATTTGGCACCATATCCGAAAAATGATCCGCAATGAAGAAGAAGTGGACGATTTGGTGCAGGAGTCTTTTATCAAAGCGTTTTCCTCCTTAGGTTCATACGCCACACAGTATGCCTTTTCCACTTGGTTGTATAAAATTGCCACCAACCACACCATAGACTACCTCCGAAAGCGCCGCTTGAAGACCATCTCGATAGACAAGCCCGTCCAAACCAAGGATGGCGAGATGGAATTGGAAATTCCAGATGTTGAATATCGGCCAGACCGCCACATTGTGGAAGACCAACGAAACCGCATTATCGGAGAAGCCATTGCAAAATTACCCGAAAAATACCATAGGGTTATTGTGATGCGTCATCAACAAGAAATGAGTTACGAAGACATCGCAGACCAATTGGGCTTGCCGCTTGGAACCGTAAAAGCGCATATTTTTCGTGCACGGGAAATGCTGTATCGTTTTCTCAAAGACAATCGTGCTTCTTTAGATTTCTAAATAAACCTCAAAACAAACCCTACAATGGTTGATATTCCTGCTACCTCCAAACCTGCCAGTTCTCTCGGCAAAAAAATAAAACGCTACCTGATCATCACCGCAATATTAGCAGTGGTTATCTTTGGTAGCATTTTCGCCATTGCCACATTTGGTTATTATAGCGATGGCTTCCGTGTAGGCAATGTTATTAAGATGAGCCACAAAGGGTTTGCCTTTAAGACATGGGAGGGTCAGTTAGACCAAGGGTACATTACCCAAGAACCGGGTGGTATAAATACAAGAATATGGAATTTTTCGGTGCATAACAAAGACGAAAACGTGCGCCGTTTAATCGAAAAAGCCATCACCGAAAACAAAAAAGTTAAGTTGTACTACAAGGAAAAGTTTATGGACGTTTTCTTCCTTGGCGAAACCCGCTATTTTGTTTATTCCGTTCAAGAAGTCCGATAAAACGAATTTTGAAAAACAGCTTATGCGTTTAACGTATTTGTCTTTACCTCAGTAATTCCGATATATCGCATGAATTAGCGGATGAGCGTAATGCGTTTCGCATAATTCGTCGGCGTATTTGGGCTTTGGAGGCGCACCCAATAATGCCCTGCGGCTACATTCTGGAGCGAAAGAGAGAGGTCTATGGTCTGCTGTGCCTCCACAAATCCACGAAACAAGGTCTTGACCTCTTGGCCCCAAATGTTAAACAAGGTAAGACGCACCTCGCCCGAAGTTGCGGCTTTAAACCGGAGTCTCGCTTCGTTGGTAGTGGGGTTTGGAAAAACCTGAAACAAGTCCTCTGTGAATGGCTTAAAGGGTGTCTCCAAGACCGTCGCCGTAATAGGGGAAGCCAAATAAGGCTGTAAAAGATCCATCTTCCACTGGTGTACCGAGACCCAATCATCTTTGAGAATACCACCTGTATCACCGGAGTTTGGGTTCCACGTCCAATACGTCCATGATTGTGTTCCGCCCATATAGGCCAAAACGGCTTTTATCCATTGCAGCGCTTTACCACCATAGGCATTCTCTTCTTTAATGCCAAACTCCCCAAGCAGGATGGGGGCGCGGTTTTCTTTAAACAAAAAGCCCCAGCGCTGATCCCAAATTGCAGCCATGTTTTGCGGGAAAGTGGCTTCATTGAACCATGTTTGCACATAAACTTCCGGGCCGTAATCGTGAGGAGAATACACCAATTTTGCGGGATTGACGTTGAGCGGGTAATTTTTTGCGCCTTCCAAATTGCCGCCCCACCAGTAGGATCCGTTATAGTTTTGAACGCCCTCAACAATAATTAAGACATCGGGATGAACCGCCAAGATGGCCGTTGCTGCTCGCTCTGCGGCCTTATTCCAATCGGTTGCCGCATTACTATTCCCCCATGTGGCGCTTCCGTGCGGCTCGTTGTCTAAGTCGAAGCCAATAACGGTACTGTTGTTTCGATAACGATTGGCCAGCGTTACCCAGTCGGCAATCCATTGTGCCTCCGAGAAATCCGAGAGGTACCACAAGTCTTCATTTAGAAAGTTATCGGCTTTTCGGGAGTGGTTGTCCAAGATCACTTTTAGGCCCTGTTTTCCGGCTTCTTCTATGATCAGGTCTAATATTTGAAGCGGCGTTTTACCCTGCAAGGGTGCGTTCATCGGTGATGTCCCATCGTAGGCATCTACACCAGAGAAGGTAATACCACTGGCGGTTGCCCCCGACTTTAAGATGTGGTTTCCCCAAGGTAAGCGCAATGAATTGAAGCCCAAGAATTTAATTTGCTTGAGCATACTCCTGTAGTCTCGCGACCACAAGCCATGCGGCGAAGCATTACTTGTCTCGAATCCAAACCAGTTGATCCCCGTCAGACGAATAGCTTGGTTGTTGGCATCTATCAAGTTGCTGCCGGATACGCTCAAAAAGCCCGTTGCCGTGAGGGGTGGATTTACGGATGTATTGCGTACCGTTACGCTCACCTCGGCTGCATTCACTATGCCGGAAGTGGTTCTCAGGCTCGCTGTTAGGGTAAAAACCCCGTCAGCTAACAGTGTGGTGTTCCACTGTACTTCGTAAGGCGCAACCGTATCTTCGGCTCCGATGGCGGCGTTGTTGGCAAAAAAGGTAACGCCTTGTGCATTTTCTCCGGTGATACTTGCCGAGAGCGTGACCGTTCCAGAGACGATGGCTCCATTTGTGGGCGCGGTGATCTGGATGGTGGGTGTAGCGGATTGCACGCCGTTAAACGTACAACTTGCGCCATTAAAAGTACATGCGGTGGGATCGGGACGGGATCCGGTGTAACTGACCTGAAAGCCTACTAAAGTACTACTGCCCGCATTGATTTGGCTGTTCCATCCGGCGTCGCGCACCGTAAAGCGGTTTCCGGCCTGCGCCCACTGACCATTCCATAAATTGACCATCGCACCCGCAAGATCAAAACCCAAGACCCAGCCTTGGATGGCCGTACTCCCATTGTTTTGGATTACAATCTCGGCAGTGTAACCGCTTCCCCAATCGTTGGTGACACGATATTGAAAGGCAATTTGCGCTTGTGTGGCTACAGGAAGCAAGAATTGAAGCAACAAGAATAAGAAACCAGTAAAATAACACTTCATGGTTATGGAGGGAAAAGAGGAAAAAAACAGAACAAAGGAGAGGCTCAGAACGGGAAAGCATTATAGGCGAAAGCCGAACAGAAAACAAGAAATAAGCGGCAAAAAAAAGCAGATAAAGTCCCTTGATGCGGACTTGTTTTGAAGCCGGAACATGGCGTCCGGCATAGGGTTGGATGGTTTTTCTTCCGAAAACGCGCCAAAATTCGGAAGTCGCCTTGTTTTTCGATAAAGATATGCCGCGCAAAGAATTATTCCTGTTATTGACCCTCTCTACGGTCAACCTGATGCACATTGTGGACTTTATGATTATGATGCCATTGGGCGATCAACTGATGCATCATTTTGCTGTTGGGCCACAGGCGTTTAGCATGTTGGTGAGTGCTTATACCCTCAGCGCCTTTGTTTCGGGCTTGTTGGGTACACTTTGGTTGGATCATTTTGACCGAAAAACGGCATTGCTTATCCTGTATGTCGGGTTTTTGTTTGGGACGTTGGCCTGCGCCTTTGCACCTACCTATGGCTTGTTACTGGCAGCGCGTGTATTGACCGGCGCTTTTGGGGGGATTATCGCGTCCTTGGTTTTGGCCATTGTGGGGGATGTTATCCCAGAGGAGCGACGTGGCCATGCGATGGGCGTAATCACCGCATCGTTTTCGTTGGCGTCTATTGCTGGCGTCCCATTGGGATTGCTGTTGGCCGCTTCCTATTCATGGCACGCACCTTTCTGGATGTTAGGTTTGCTGGGTTTACCGCTTTTCTTCTTTCTGTATGTACAAATACCGCCCATGTCGGGGCATCTTCATATTGCTCGGATGCACCGTCAACCACTGGCTGGCTTTTCGAGCGCTTGGGCGAATCCGCGCCAACGCCTAGGATTGATGTTCATGTTTACCATGAGTGTGGCACATTTTATGGTGGTTCCCTTTATTGCCCCCACCATGATTGCAAATGTAGGGCTATCGCAGCAAGAGATCAGCTATATTTATGTGGTCGGTGGTATTGCAAGTGTGCTTACAGGGCCTTGGATTGGTAAAATGGCAGATCGGTTTGGTAAAGGTCGCGTCTTTACCATTTTCATTTTCTTGTCTATTCTCCCCATGATAGTCATCACCAATATGGGCAAGACACCTTTGTTATGGGTTTTGATAATGGCTGCTTTCTTCTTCATTATTTCGGGTGGCCGTTACATTCCGGCACAGGCGACGGTTACGGGCTTGGTTGCACAACACGAGCGGGGTCGGTTTATGAGTTTACTTTCGGCAGTCCAAAATTTGGCTACAGCCTCGGCAACCTTACTCTCGGGCGCAATCATTACACGCCATTCAGATGGCTACTTGGCCAATTACCCGACCGTTGGGGTGCTTTCTACGGTTTTTTTGGTGGTGACGTACCTAATTTATGTTCGTCTTGGACGGGCACAAACGACAAAGACCACCAAGGTACAAGCCGCTGTCGTATAATATCACCAATAAGACCAACTGTGGATTTTTGAATGGTATCGTAAATACGGTGGATCAAAGCCTTTGACAAAGGTTAAGGAAAAGTGTTTTTCGGATATTTTGCGGTATTCTGGATAGAGGGCTTCGTAGGGCTTTATCGGGTTTAGTGTGGCCAGTAATGCCCAATTATCTTCCTCTGGCAAGGCGAGAAGTTGTCGTTGCCAATTTTGCGGATTACGTGCAAAGGTGTTACCGTCACGTATTTCTTGATAAAACCAAATTTCTATCGAGAGATGTTGCCCTATCCAAACCAAGCAAATCGGGAGGAGGAGTGACAGAAGAACCAGAAATATCTGTTTTTTATACATGCCTAATTTCGGATTGATGTGCATAGGTAAACGTGCGTAATGGGTTAATCAAGTCGTGACTATGACAGGTGTTAGCTTTTATACACGCCTTTGATGTAGAAAATCTCTTGTTGGCGCAACGGAAAGAAAATCAAACCAATTTCAAAATATCAAATCTTTTAATAACAATGATTTAATGCCACCTCCACCCTTAAGGACGGCGTTAATACGGCGTTCATCAGCGCTTTTGCGTGCTTGAAGTCTCCGGCCTGACCTACATATTTTTGTGTACTTGAGGTCTTCTCCCTAACGGACGGTGTTAATGCCGTACAAAAAACGGGTACACTGCATCAGCCAATGTACCCGTTTGCTTTTGATAAATCCGTTCGGATTAGAAGTCGAACGTCAGACGGAGCGTGCTATAACGTCCAACCACTGGAGCGCCATAGAATTGGCGAACTTGGTTATCTGTCACGTTCTGAACCAATGCGTCTAAACGCAAACGCTTGCTAAACGCATAGCCTGCACCAAGATCCACCAAATAATAATCTTCTACGCCAATATCATCAATCTTGCTGGATTCATTGTTGTAAGGCTTTGGCAAACCACCCAAATATGGTCCTGAAGCAATGGCAAAGCCTTGATTATAGCGGAAAGAAAGATTGGCGGAGAAGCCGTTCTTCAATCGGTAATCGCCACCTAATTTCACCTTCATTTGGGGTGCATTCATTGCCAAATACAAGCCACTTCCGGGTTCATTTACTTCCGACTCATCGAAGAAGTTATCGGACGTATAAGACATATTAGCAAAAAGGCTCAATTGGTCGCTTGCAATAAACCGAAGTGACGTATCCAAGCCCCAGTAGCTTACATCCCCGAAGTTACGATAGGAGAGCATGAGTTCCGGCATTTTACCCACACCCGGATTGTTTTCCTCCGGCTGTGCAATGGCCACAGGAATACGAGCAAGAGCATTATTTTGGTTGGCAAAGCCTACAATAAGCCCTGCGACTTGTGCGGACGGAATACCCAATTGTGTGAGAGCGCCTTTAAGTTGTGGATTCGCCTCGATGGCGGCGGCCAATTGTGTGGTTAGGTCTGTTGTAAAGTTTTGTGCCAGAAACAGCGGGGTTTGCATAAGTAATGGCCCTACGAAGTCTTTTTTCTTGGAATAATAGGCATCAACCGCCAAGAGGAGTTTCCCGCCAAAGATTCCTTTATAGCCCAATTCGATGGTTTGGGTTTTCGTTTGTTTCAGGGGATCAACATCTACGACGCCATTCACTGGTAAGGCTTGCCCTGTTTGCACGTTTACCATCACCATGAGCGCATCCACACCACCATTGACCTTGGTAGCGGCTGGTGCGAGCAACTGTTTCAGGGTTGCCACGGTTGCTTCGTTCACCTTTTGAGCGCCCAATGCTTGGTTAATTAATGCCGCCAGATTGGCATTTGGCGTAGCGTTCAGACCGGGGTAAATGAGGTTCCCATAGAGTTCGCCATAATTCAAGCGGCCTGCGGTATCAGCACCACGGCTCCAAGGCAAAAGACTGGAAGCCACTACGCCACCCGGATAAGCGGCATTCCGTTCAAAGGTAAAGCCTTCGTATGCC
Organism: Rhodothermia bacterium; assembly: GCA_017303715.1. GTDB lineage: Bacteria > Bacteroidota > Rhodothermia > Rhodothermales > UBA2364 > UBA2364. Next base: position 28,162 of record JAFLBZ010000011.1, read on the forward strand.
CCTCTACCCCGAACCACAGCCGTTCCGAACGCCCCAAAACTGGTTTGTCCAGCGGGGATGTCCAAGAAGAGCGAGTTGTTTCCGGGAGAGGAAAAGGCTTGGTTGAAGGTTGCACGAACAGAAGAAGTATTATTGGGTTTGAAGACAACCGCCAAACGTGGAGAAACGGAAAAGGCTCCGATGATGTCGTTGTAGTCTCCGCGAGCTGCAAGCGTGAAGTCCAATTTCGGAGACAACGCATATTGGGCTTGGGCGTATGCCCCTGTTTCCATGATCGCATCGTTTTCTTCGTTACGGCCATAGATGGTTCCATCGGTATCTGGGATGGTGTATTGCATGTCCGCACCATAGATAATGCGAAGTTTTTCCGATGGCCGGCTGTCGTTTTGAACTTGGGCGTTCCACTTTTGCGAATGGTCATAAACAGTCCCTTCTTGTCCCGTAATCACGTTTCCGTTGCCATCCAAGCGGCGACGGTTAATAATATAGGACTGGCCGTGGTTGTTGCGGTTAAGCGAGGCGGCAGCAAAGAAAGAACCAGATTGAAAGCGGACTTGCCCATAAGTATAACCAAAGTCAATTGCTTGCAGGTTCCCAATGCCAGACATATACGTACCGGAAGAAACCGAATGGCCACCATTTACGATCAGTGCAGATTTGCCACCCAACTTATATTCAACCATTCCGTTTAGGTTGAGCTTGTAGGTATCGTAATCACGAGGGACGTCACGGAGCGCCTGAAGTGCGGTTTGCGTATAGCTTCCCGTGACATCGGTAACGGCAGATTGGTCTTCATTCAGGGCATAGGCTTTAAGACCTGTTCCATCCGGCAAAACGACCACTTTATCGCCAGTCGTGTCTAATTGGATAAAGTCTTGCGGCGCCATTACATCCATCGTAAAGTCTTTTGCCTGTGAGTATTGTCCGGCAATTTTATAGCCCAATTTGTTGCTGGAACTAACACCGGCATGTCGCCAAGCGGCTGCCATTGTAGATTGCTGTCCACCTCCCAATGCAACAGTGGTTCCTTTGTGATCGAAGGGGTTTTTGGTGATAAAGTGAACCACACCCGCATCTACACCAGGGCCATAGAGCGCAGATCCCGGACCGCGCACAATTTCTACTCGCTCTAAATCTATGTTAGAGATGGGCATCATGCTATGGGCATTGGCATTCAAAGAAGCGATTGCTCCTTGACGATAATCTATGAGGGTATAAGCCGCTCCCGAAAAAGCATTGTTAAAACCGCGTAGAACCACTTCGTAGCGATCCACACCCGTTTGTGCCATATCCACGCCTTCGACATTCCTCAAGACAGCCGCAACGCTTGGTGTTGCTTGGTTTTGCACTTCACGAGCATCCAACACCGAAACCGATGCAGGAGCATCAAGAATTTTCTCGGATTGGCGCGATGCAGAAACCACCACTTCATTCAGTGTATTGCCAGCATCTGCCAACGAGAAATCTAAGGTTACAGTTTGGCCAGCGGTGAGCGTAACCGTTTGGCGAATGGTTTGGTAGCCCACATAGGTAACGCTCAGGTTGTAGCTACCAGCAGGTACACTAATACGGTATCTACCGTTTACATCGGTAGCCGCGCCCGATACCACATCGTTATTGGTGGCCTTCAGCAAAGATACCGTAGCGCCAATAAGCGACGTACCGTCGCCCGCATCTTTTACGGCTCCTTGAAGGATGGCATTCTGTGCAAATCCTGTACTGACTGAGATAAGCAGTACGAGAAGCACAAAAAGCGGTCTAAAGCATTTTGCCATATACATCTCCGTTTTGGGGTCTATATTGTGTTTGGGTTGGGTTCAGGCAGGTGGGTCTCCTGAATGAGTGCGCGTGTAAAGCGCTTTCATACGACTAAAAATAACAAGAACAATGTGTTAAAGCAATGTAGTCTTGTAAAAGAAAAAAACATTGCCCTTTACCACCGACAAACGGCTTCAGTTACCCACTTGTGGTAAGAAAGATAGGTCAATATGGTAGTCTTCCGGACTCTTTGGGTCAATGAAAACCGTTAGGGAGTCTTCGTTCAGGTAATCAGTGGGGTTATACCAAATGTAATCGCTTTTGAATTGATACACTTTTTGGTCTCTGGGGTTTTGCCATTGTGCCCAAATTACATAGGGGCTTCGTCCGTTAACCCGCAAACTCGTATCGAAGGCCACTTGTTCGATTTTCGCCCTGACTTTCTGGCCACCAACTTGCAAGGACTGCGCCATTTTTTTCTTCCGCCACATAAAGATCAACCCGCCAAGGCCAAGTGCTGTGAAGATCGTGCCCAAAGTTCCAAAAATACCCGGAAACAACCAATTTGTCCAGTCTGAAATGCGGGCATTGTTCGGATTGCTCGGTTGATACTTCACCGTAGCCTTTTCTCCGATGTGGTAGGATGGCGGCGAGGAGAATACATCACCTGTTACCTCGTACATTTGCCCATCCCGTGCCCGGAAGGCAACAATGGGGGCTGCGCTTCCTTTGGAACTTCGGGCCATGTCCACGACTTCACCTTCTGCACGAAGAGCTGTTGTCGAAAACTGGTAAAGATCGTAGCCAAACCAAAGGCCGACCAACATAAAAGGTAAACCGATAAGGGCAAAAATGCCCCAAGTCCAGCGGAGTGACATGTCTTGTATCGTTTGAAGTGCATGTGTTACGAGTAAAGGTAAGTGCTTCAAATGGATAAATCAAGGCAAGTGAGCATTTGGTAGCTGCTAAATTGGCTGGTAGCGAAAGATCGGTATGTGTTGTATATTCCCTTGCTTTTTACAAATTTGCCCAATCCATATGCGCATCGCTCTGGCTCAGATAAACCCTATTATTGGCGACCTCTCCGGAAACGCTCAAAAAATTACGGAGACCATTCAAAAGGCCGCAAAAAACCAAGCCGATTTGGTCATCTTCTCGGAATTGGTCTTGTGTGGCTATCCTCCAATGGATCTTTTGGATAACCCTTTGTTTGTTGATGCCTGTGCCGCCGCCTTACAACAAATTGCCCGTGATGCTCCCAAAAATATAGGGGTTATTTTGGGAACTCCAATTCGCAATCCAGAACCAACCGGAAAGCGGCTTTATAATGCAGCGGTCTTATTGGAGGACGGAAAAATTGTGGCACAAGCCCATAAAGTATTGTTGCCCACCTACGATGTATTTGACGAATACCGTTATTTTGAGCCGGCTGACGTTTGTACGCCCATCACTTGGCGCGGCATCCGTTGGGGGTTACACATTTGCGAAGACATGTGGAACAACGAGGCATGGGCGCAATTCCACCTTTACGACCGTAATCCCATTGACGAGTTGGCGGCTTTGGGCGTGGATGTATTTGTGAACATTAGTGGTTCACCCTATTCCCATCAACAATCGCAAACCCGCGATCGCCTTATTATAGAAAATTGCCGTGAACATCAGAAGCCTTTTCTCTATGTGAACCAAGTGGGAGCCAATACCGAGATCATCTTTGATGGCGATTCGTGCGCCTTTGATGCGACGGGAAACATGGTCTTGGAGTTACCGCGCTTCGAGGAAGCCCTCGCCTACCTCGACATGGATTTACAGACCAAACACCTAACGCCCACTCATCCTAAAACAGCCCTTGGTGAAACACCAGACCGTATCCGCAATCTGCACGATGCCTTGGTTTTGGGCATTCACGACTATTTCCACAAATCCGGCTTCTTCAGAAAAGCACTCATTGGGCTTTCGGGCGGGATAGACTCGGCGGTAACGTGTGCCTTGGCCGTCAATGCCCTTGGTCCGGATAAGGTGATAGGGGTAACCATGCCTTCTAAGTATTCTTCTTCGGGTTCTGTTTCCGACTCGGAGGCATTGGCACGTGCAACAGGCATCGAATTTCTCAATATCCCCATTGTTCCAGCAGTCTCGGCCTTTGATGACATGTTGTCCGAAGCCTTTAAAGGTCTTAAGCCTGATGTAGCGGAGGAAAATATTCAGGCAAGGGTACGTGGAACAACACTGATGGCTTTGTCCAATAAGTTCAATCATTTATTACTCACCACGGGCAATAAGTCCGAAATGGCCGTTGGGTATTGCACCCTTTATGGCGATATGAATGGCGGTTTAGCGGTGCTTTCCGATGTGTTTAAAATGGATGTATATGCACTGGCTACATACATTAACCAGAAAGCCGGACGGGAAGTAATCCCAACCTCCACCATCCAAAAAGCACCTTCTGCCGAGTTGCGTCCCGATCAAAAAGACCAAGACTCCCTCCCACCTTATCCCATCTTGGACGAAATCCTCCGGCGTTATGTAGAGGAATGGCAAGAACTCGAAACCATTGCGGAGGAGACCGGATACCCTTATGATACCATCTCGGCAATGCTCCGAAAAGTAGATGCGAATGAGTTTAAGCGGAAACAAGCTGCTCCGGGATTGCGGGTTACACGTAAGGCATTTGGCACGGGGCGTCGTTTGCCCATCGTGATGCGTTGGGACCGACGATGGGCTTCGGAATTGACAGGCGCAGACAAAACCGACCCGCCAGAAGCATGGGAGTGAGGAGTGGCCAAATAGGAGACAAAGCGATGCGGGTGTTTAATAAAAACAATCCCTCATCCGTGTATTTTATTGGGTCTCACTTTTGCATTTTGCTCATAAGTATGCTACCTTAAGAGAAGCGCCCTCTTGCGTTCAGTTTTTATTCACCCCACTTATTTTCTCGTCTTAAGGGAGGTCTAATTATGAGTCTCGTTGATCGTGCAAAAAAACATCTTGCTTAGCCCCAAAGCCGAATGGGAAGTTATTGATGGCGAATCTTCCAACATGTCGTCTTTGATCGTCAGTTATGCGCTACCTTTCATGGTACTGGGAGCCATTGCTGGTGCTATTGGTAGCTCGGTTTTTGGTGTTACCGTACCCTTTTTAGGAACAATTAAAACACCTTGGTTACAATCCATGATTACCGCTGCGGCCACTATCGTAGTTGCTGTGGTGATGCTATACATTTTGGCCTTTATCGTAAACTTTTTTGCGCCCAATTTTGGGGGCGAAAAGAACGACAACCAAGCGGCCAAATTGGTGGTATATGCCTCTACGGCGGGCTGGGTTGCCCAGATTTTTGGCATTATCCCTGCGGTTGGTGGTATTATGTCATTCGTAGGTGCAATCTATGGCATTTATTTGTACTATTTGGGCCTGCCCACCCTGATGAAAAACCCGCAGGATAAAACCATTATTTACATGATTGTGGTAGCTATTGCAGCCATTGTCGTGAACATGGTTCTCGGCGGGGTTATTGTTGGCGCCATTGTAAGCGCCTTTGGATTTGGCGCGGCGGCTGCCGGAGGTTTGGGCATGTAATTCCCCCAAACCGATCAAAAAGAAAAAGGCTCCGTTTGGGGCCTTTTTTTATGAGGCACTGAATGCAAAGAGGTGAATGCCGCTGGCGCTCAGAAAGACCTTCCTTTGGACAATGGTGACGAGTTCTTGGAGGCCCACTTGCAAGGGATTGGGATGCATCCTTCAGGAATAGGTTTTTAAATAAGATGGGTATGTTTTTAAATTGTCCGCCGCTTAGTTCTTAGGGTATGGAAAGGAAGGCCAATAGCCCTTCTTCGGGGGAGGAAGGGCTATTAAAGCTATATAAACAAATTATTGTACCATGATGCAGAAGCCTTGTACGATGTCTTGCACACTAAGGCTGTGGCTGAAGGCTCCTTAAATCAAGGAGGCCAGCTTTAGGTTAACAACCATTAAAATGATAAATAAAAGAATATAAATCATTAAATCATACTTGTAATTACCAGTCATTGATCCTTTCCAAGCGTCTGGGATTTCTTTGGAAAGCAGCATGGAAAGGGGAATAAGCACAATCCATGGAAATTGGGCAACATCCATCCCCGTTTTATGGCCGGCAATCATTGGCCAAATCATTGGCCAAACAAAGGTTAATAGCACTAACAGAAGGTGGAAGTAGGTTATTTTGAACTTTATCATGGTTTTTAATTGTTTAAATTCATGTTATGTGTTTAAATTCATGTTATGATAAACTATTTAGGTAATGATTGCTTGCAAACTGCACGAGATGCGTCACATAGCCTAAGTGATTCGATATAATGATATTCAGCTGCTGCCAAGCAAATTGGTGTTCCAATTACAGTTTCTATCGGTCCAAAACAAGCATTGTATTATTATCATATTTTTTATTGAATTGAATTTACAACTTTTTCAAAACCATGCCAATATCCTTGTACTTATTTTTTATCAAAACGGTGTTTTTTAGCAGATTGATTTCAATGTTTTTTGGATTAAGGTTGGGTTTTTCAATAAGATGAGCGTGTTTTCAAGTTGTTTGCCACCTTTTTCTTAAGGTATGCCAAGGAAGGCCAAAAGCCCTTCTTCGTTGGTAAGGAAGGCTCTTCAAGCTTTGTGAATATCCCTAAATCATCCTTCTGTTTAGATGCTTACAGCGCCTGAACAGGGCAAATGGGGGCATTTGCCATAGCACTTCGCATTAATTTACCGCTGCGTTGTGTTGCTTGTATGCGTAATAGAAAATTGCACAGATCGCAAGCGCAAGTGCCCATGCAAGTAAGGGGCGGGTCATATAGCCAATTTTCATATCCAATATAATAGAGCCACTCCATAAGAGTAACAAAGACAATAATGTTGTAATAATAGTACCAACAAGCAAGTAGTAGTCTTTTGCTTTAAGATATGGGATTGCGGATATGAAGGCCACCGAAGCAATCCAAGAAGCCCATACATACGAAGCATGAAAAACATCTAATGGTTCAAAACTCCATCCGAGATCGGCCCATTTGGCAAAAAAACTCCAACCGGCAAATAGTCCTGCTATTCCTAAGCCAACCATCGTTATTCGCCTAAATATGATTTCTAGCCCCTGACCTTTTATTAAGTTGTTAGACATGGTTGTTTTGGTTTTATTTATTCTGGATTGGTCTTAATGTACAACCATTATAAAATTTTTTCAACACTTTTATACTGAATATTTGAGCAACATGTGTTTTTTGCAACCCTTTTTTGTCAAGAATAGTTCTTTCAATAGGTTAGAGAATTTTGGGCTTGTTATAAAAACTGCACGAAACGGCGCTTTAGTGGCCACACATCCAGAGCAGGCATTGGGCCAGCCATTAACTTAAAAGGATTTTGCTTTAACGTGCGTGATGGGTTAATCAAGTGGAAGCCTGCAAAAGCCCGTCATGGCCTGAAGAAAAATCTTCTCGCCTATGCTGCGGATGTCCGATGGGACGAATCATAAAGACACACAATCGTGCGTCCCATACATCCAGCACTTCAAGGCAATTCGCCCTCATTCATCGAAGACCAGTGGCTGAGCCAAGTCGAAATTTATCCTTGCTCCGGCGGATTTTCCTAAGGATCGCCCTGCCAACACATCATACCAATAAGATAGAGGCGATCTCAACGTCACAAACGTCATAAGATAATTCTACTCCCACTCAATTACCGAGACCTCGAAGCGGTTAAACGTGGTATGTCCTTTTTTGAGTTCGGTAAGCAGGCTTCCGGTAAAGGTTTGACCAACGCGGAGTGGCGGCGAAGAAGCACCGCTCAGAAAAAACGTCTCTTTGCTACCAACCTCCGAACCAGCGACATCAAAAAAGACCGTGCGTAATTGCAGCGTGCGAACAGACTGTGGGCCGTTGTTTTTGACGACCAATTCTATCCAAACATTTCGCGTATTTCCCAAGCCCGTGGTGCGGGTGTTCCGCAATCGGGCGTCTAACGAAAAACCATTCGGTTTAGGAATGTCCCACTTCAGGTTTAGCGGTGGGTCTAATCGGTATTCTTGCGGTACTGGCTCCAACTCGGCCTCGACAACACTCATCAGGATTTCGGAGACGGGTGGTGCTTTTTGTGCTTTATAGTGCAAGATGTCCGTCGGAACCACCTCGCCAGGTCGAACATTGGTTTCATATTCTGGCAAGACCTCCTCAAACTCGGTAAAGAGGGTTTTCCCAGCAGCGTCTAAGGCTTTGATCTGTACCTTTAGCTTCACCATTTCCTTGCTCTTGGAGGAAAAATACCCGCGTAAGACATAAGAAAACGCTTCTTCATAAGGTGTCAGCACCGATTTTTGCGTCTCGAAAGTGATGGGATATGCGCCAAATGCTGCTTTTACCGGAATTATGAGGTCATCCGTAGCGGTTGTGACATCGCTCCCATTGGTGGTTTGCGGGGATTGAACCTTCCCCTTTGTGGTAGGGCCATTGTTTGATTGAGGTGAAGGCGATAACCAAAAAACCAGAAATAGCACCAATACCGCCAATATGCCAAGCCCCGTCCACATGGCGTTTCGGTTAGGTTTTGTGGTCATTTGCTGTGTTTGAGGATGCGACAGATTGGCCGGCTTGGCCTTGGGTGTTGTCTCACCAAGTGCCGAGAGAACCACATACGCCGGACGGTACTGTGGATCTAAGGCCACACAACGTCTCGCAAGGGCTTCTGCTTGTTTTCGATCGTCTGGATTTTGGATAGAAACCCATCGGAGTCGGTGGGCTTCGGCCAGCTCATAGAGAACGCGCAGGTCTAACGGGCGTACCGAAATCACAAATTGGAGTTCGCGGATGGCGTCGTCCCAGAGCTGGTGTTGTTTGAAGTTCAGGGCACGTTCCAAAGAAGCCTGAGCACGCGCTTCGAGTGCAGTTCGTTGCTGTTCCGTAATACCCAACTCGCTTGCGGCGCGGTCTAAATCGGCTTGCGTAAGTGGGGGCAAAGCCGGATTGTCTTGCACATCCATGAGGCGTTTGAGGTATTTTTGTAGAATGGCTTCGGGATCGTGCTGTGGCATGGATATCAATCGCTTAAAGGTGGAAGTGAACACACCAAAACTACAAAGAAATGCCGATACAAAAAATGGTACCGGCTACTTTCTACGGAGCAAATCGTAATTGGGTCTTAACAGCAGCAATTAGCCTAATTCAAACCATCCAGAGCGGTTTTTATGCGTCTGACGGCTTCCACCAATTTGTCTAAGGATGTGGCATAAGAAATCCGTAAGCCATTGGGATCACCAAATCCTTCTCCGGAAACTGCGGCAACGTGGGCTTCCTGCAAAAGATATAGGCAGAGCTGCTCTGCGTTTTGGATCAAACGGCCATTTGGTGCTGTTTTGCCAAAGAAGGCCGAGACATCGGGGAATAAATAAAATGCCCCTTCCGGTTTGGGACAGTTGAGGCCCTTAATATCATCCAATAAGGTCAAAACGGTGTCGCGCCGCTCCCTAAAAGCTTTTACCATTTTTGCAATCGGCTCAAAATCCATCCTCAAAGCGGCTATTCCGGCAATTTGGCTAAGGTGGCTGGCATTAGAGGTGGTCTGGCTTTGCACCTTGTCCATCGCCTTAACCACATCCAAAGGGGCTGCCGCATATCCCAAACGCCAACCCGTCATGGCATACGCCTTGGAAAGCCCATTAATGGTCACCGTGCGTTCTTTCATACCTTTTAAAGAAGCAAAACTTATGTGTTTGGCATCAAAAATAACGTGTTCATACAACTCATCTGAAATGACCCAGACCTGTGGATGGCGGCGCAAGACCTCGGCCAAGGCTTCCAATTCGTCGGGTGAATAGACAGAACCTGTGGGATTGGAAGGCGAGCAAAGGATTAAAACGCGGGTATGTTGCGTGATGGCATTTTCCAATTGCTTAGGCGTAATTCGATACTCCGTCTCTACGGTTGTGGGCATCGGGATGGGTGTTCCGCCCGCGAGAACCGTCATTTCGGGATAACTTACCCAATAAGGAGATGGGATCAAGACCTCGTCGCCGGGGCGACAAAGCACCATCAAGGCTTGTGCAACCGATTGCTTGCCCCCGTTTGAACAAATAATTTCTTTGGCGCTGTATTCCAACAAATTTTCGCGGGCAAATTTTTCAGAAATCTCTTGGCGTAATTCCAAAAGCCCTGCATTATCGGTATAAGTAAAGCCACGTCCAGCACGTAGCGCCCCAATAGCAGCCTCTACAATAGGCATAGGCGTTGGAAAATCTGGCTCACCGGCACTCAAACCAATGATGGGAATGCCTTGTTGGCGAAGTTGGTTGGCCATTGCCGTCATTGCGAGGGTGGCGGATGGCCTCATCGCCTCTACGCGGGGGTTAAATTGCGTCATATTTGCCGGTCATTATGGTTAACAATATCTTATGATTATCAATACCTTAGCTTGAAGCACAATAAAAAAAGAAAAGGAAAAAGGGCGTGAAACTCCCAATAAAAAAAGGCTTAGGCAGTGTGAAGGTTCATCATGAAAGGGCTTTTGAACGGGAGAACCTCTTCAAGTACAGACTGATAGCCGGACAATACTTGAATATTACACCAAGACAAAATACGAAAAGGGGATATTGGTCTATCCTATGTGGTTTGAAGACCCGTTATGGGTATGTTCTAAAAAAACTTATTCGCATAACCGAGCCATATACAGTATCTTTGTGCTTTCAAACCCTTAGACGCAATGCACATATGGGAAAAGTAATTGCCATCGCCAATCAAAAAGGCGGCGTGGGTAAAACCACCTCGGCAGTCAACATTGCCTCATCGTTGGCTGCAATGGAGTTTGCAACGGTTCTGATTGATATGGATCCACAGGCAAATTCGACCTCGGCACTCGGAATAAACCCGCGCGAGGTTCCGACATCTGTGTATGAAGTGTTGGTGGGAAATGTCCCCATAAAAGAGGTGGTGTTAAAGACCGAAATGCCTCATTTAGACCTGATCCCAAGCCACATCAACCTTGTGGGTGCGGAATTAGAGATGATAGACCTGCCTGAACGCGAACATGTCTTGCTTAAAGCATTGAAACAACTACGCACGCAGTACCAGTTTATCATCATAGATTGCCCCCCATCTTTGGGCCTGCTAACGCTAAATGCGCTAACCGGCGCCAATTCGGTCATCATTCCCGTCCAATCCGAGTATTTTGCCTTAGAAGGGTTGGGGCAACTACTGAATACCATTAAGCTGGTTCGCCAAAACCTTAATCCAGCCTTAGAGATTGAGGGTGTTTTACTCACCATGTTCGATGCACGGCTCCGCCTGTCCAATCAGGTGGCATCAGAAGTGCGCCGCTATTTTGGCGAGAAAGTCTTTACCACCATGATCCACCGGAATGTTCGCATCTCGGAAGCACCCAGTTTTGGTAAACCAGTTATTCTGTACGACGCGACGAGCATCGGAACCAAAAATTATATGGCCGTTGCAAAAGAAATCATCCAGAACAATTTGGCTCAATTCACATCCACTACGGTGAAAGTGGCCAAACAGACCAAAACGCCGGTAGAAAAATCGTCGTCTTGAACCTTTTATAGGTCTTTATCTTAACAAAAGCGATACCTCAATAGACCTTATGGCAAAGAAACCAGCGCTCGGAAAAGGATTAAATGCACTCTTACCCAATGCACCTTCCAGTAGCGATCATCTATCCGGCACGGAGCATCCTGTAGCTGCACATTTGTATCGTTATGATGATCGGGCACGCGCCTTGGGCCGAGTGGCCGAGATTGAAATCAGCCAGATTCGCCCCAATCCATATCAACCCCGCCGAGACTTCGACGAACAAGGCTTAGAAGATTTAGCCTCTTCGATTCGGCAGTTGGGCATCATCCAGCCCATTACGGTGCGGGCGGGCGGTGATGGTGATGGCTACGAATTGATTTCAGGCGAACGTCGCTGGCGTGCCTCCCGCCGAGCAGGGCTTACCAAGATTCCAGCCTATATCCGCGAGGCCGACTCGGAGGCGATGCTGGAAATGGCCATTGTGGAAAACGTCCAACGTGAAGACCTGAACCCAATAGATGTGGCTTTGGGCTATAACCGGCTGATGGAAGAGTGTGGCCTTACGCAAGAGCAAGTGGCAGAAAAGGTGGGGAAAGACCGCTCTACGGTAACCAATTTCTTACGACTACTCAAACTCCCGCCGGCTGTACAAGCGGCACTGCGCGACGGCTCTTTGTCTAACGGGCACGCCCGTGCATTACTCCCGCTTCCGGATGCCCAAGTCCAAGTCGCCTTTCTTAAAGTCATTCTTGAACAGGCACTCTCTGTACGAAATACCGAAGACCGCATCCGCACCTATCTTCGCAAGCTAAAAGATGCACAAGAGACGCCCGAAACACCCACCATGCCGAGTGTGGAGGAGCTACAAGTGAATGAGTTTACCAATCGTCTGCGAACTTATATGAGCACCAAAGTGGACATTAAACACCGCCAAGACGGAACTGGAAGGGTGGAAATTGCCTACTACTCGCAAGACGATCTGGAGCGGATAATGGATTTGCTCACGAATAAATAACCCATGATGTTGCTTCGTCCTTTGGTTGTGGGTACTGTTTGTTTTGTTTTATGGGTTCCTGTATTGCTCGGACAGCGCCCGGACTCGTTGGCGGCAAAGCCCTTGATCGTAGAAAAACTTGTCCCATCTGACACAACGGATGTCTCATCGGACACTACAAAATGGATTCCAGACCCCAAAAAAACCCTGCGCTGGTCGCTCATTCCGGGCGGAGGGCAATACTACAACCGCGAACGCTGGAAAGTACCTATCGTATGGGCGGGGCTCGCAACGGCAACCGGATTTACAGCCTATTTTGTACGCCAATATCGCTTGTATTTTCGTGCTCATGCGTACCAACTCAATCTGGAACGGGTTGCTAGTGGCCTAACCCCCACCAAGTCGGATTATTTGCTTTGGCAATCTTCCTATGACGACATTGCGCAAGGACGCCCCATTGCTTCTACACCCCTAAAACAAGCGAGAGACTATCACTATCGCAATGCAGGATTTGCCCTTTTGTCCGTGGCAGGTGTTTGGGCAATCGCCACCGCCGAGGCATACATCAGTGCACAACTCAAAGACTTCGATGTGGAGGAAATCCAGCCATCGCTTTCGTTTTTACCCAATTCCAAAACACCAGCATTAACCCTGACCAAAAAATTTTAGGTGCGCCTTCGTCGGTTCTTCCTGATTAAGTCATTATTTAAAGCAACGAAAGGTATTATATTTCTTGTTCTTGTATCTTCCTTTCCCACCTTTGCATTCATAGTTTGTTATGGCCGATACGCAAAAGTACGCCCAATTTGCCGCTCAAAGAAAGCGTGCAGACCTTCCCCTTTTCAAAAAAGCAGAACGTTTTTTTGATCCCGACGGCGATTATGTCCGCGTGACCGGTGCCGATCTCTATCCTTATTTCCGACCAATTCAGCGGAATGAAGGTGCTCGTGCGGTGATCAATGGTCGCGAAATTATTATGGCTGGCTCCAACAATTACCTTGGGCTTACCTCGGATCCACGTGTGAAGGCCGCTGCAAAAGATGCTATAGATAAGTATGGAACGGGTTGTACGGGAAGCCGTTTCTTGAATGGAACCTTGGATATCCACATCGAATTGGAAGAAAAACTGGCACAGTACATGAATAAAGAGGCTTGTGTACTATTCTCTACGGGATACATGACTAACCAAGGAGTACTTTCCAGTTTGGCCAGTAAAGGTGACCTTATTTTCTCGGACAAAGACAACCATGCTTGTATTGTTGCCGGACAACAACTGGCTCTTGCCGAGACCAAGCGCTTTAATCATAATGACATGAACCACCTGCGCCGGTTGTTAGAGCGAGCAAGCGTCGAAAACCCAAGTGCAGGAAAGTTGATTGTCTCCGATGGCGTTTTCTCGATGAGTGGTGCTGTCGCAAAAGTACCAGAGTTGGCCTCGCTTGCCGAGGAATTTGGAGCCGCACTTTTGTTGGACGATGCACACGCTTTTGGGGTGATTGGAAATGGCGGACGGGGTTCTGCGGCCTATTTTAATCTGGAAGACAAATGCCATCTTACCACCGGTACGTTTTCGAAGAGTTTTGCCTCGCTCGGTGGTTTTTGTGTGGGGGATTACGACGTCATCGAATACATCCGACATACGTCTTCTACGCACATCTTTAGTGCCTCTATGCCGCCCGCAAACGTGGCAACCGTGCTCAAGTGCCTCGAAATTTTGGAAACAGAAACATGGCGGTTAGACCGCTTGTGGGAAATCTCGGACTACATGCGGAAAGGCTTTGCACAGTTGGGCTTTAACGTCTGGCAAAGCCAGTCCCCCGTTATTCCGGTTGTGGTGGGCGATATGTGGACGTGCTTCCAGTTCTGGAAAGACCTCCTCGAAGAAGGCGTTTTTGTTAATGCCGTTATTCCCCCGGCAGTACCGCCAGGGCAGTCGCTCATGCGTACCTCTTATATGGCCTCACATACCAACGAAGACCTTGATTTTATCCTTTCCGCTTTTGAAAAAGTAGGAAAGAAACACGGTGTTCTTGGCCAAAAAGAAGGTTAACCGCTGTATGGCGTGTTTGGATAAATGCCGCCCTTGAATCTCATAGCTTCATCGCCCGACGTAAAGTTGCGTCGGGCTTTTTTTTGCATAAACACACGGATGGAGCAAAAGAAAATGCCTCCACCGGATAACGAGTAAAGGCATTTTAAACAACAAACAGGCGCTTTATGGTTAGTCAAGCCCAGCCAAATTCTCCTTGAGTTTCTCCAACTCCAGTGTTGCATCACGTTCTTTTTGCCGTTCCCGCTCCACCACGTCGGCTGGGGCGCGATCCACAAATCCGGCATTACCCAACTTCCCACGAACAGATTTTAAGAAGCCTTCTTTTTGGGCAATTTCTTTAGAAAGTCGGGTACGTTCTGCGTCTAAGTCTATCAAGTCGGCAAGTGGGACAAAAACCTGATGGCCTTCTACCACCACAGCAGCGCTTGCAGGCGGCTTTTCGAGTCCGGCGCCCGCTGTTAGGTTTTCCACTTTGGCCAACTGTCGGAAATAGGCACTTTGTTCAAGAAGTGTAGCCAGAAAATCCTTGTCATGTTGGGCAACGGAGACCACGGCTTGGACGGTTTTCCCCGGTGGAATACCCATTTTGGCCTTGATATTTCGGATACCGGAGATCATTTGTTGCATCAATCCAAAGTGCCGCGCTGTTTCTGGCGATTTTTCTGCGGGGTTTACTTGTGGCCATTGGGCAGCAATCAGGGCTTCTCCTTCGGAGCGTGGGCGCAATTTCCACCACAACTCTTCGGTAATGAACGGCATAAACGGATGTAACAGCCGCAGGAGGCGCTCATAAATATCGATGGCCAAGGCAACATCGGCTTCCGGCATGGTTTGGCCAAAAGGCGGCTTGATCAATTCCAAATACCAGTCGCAGAAATCCCCCCAGAACAAGTCATAAATCTTAAGAAGGGCTTCGTTTAGGCGATACTGGGCCATGTCTGCATCAACAGTTTCGATGGTTTCCGCGATGCGGTGAAGCATCCAGCGGTCTGCCAGTGACAAGTCAGCTTTCGTAATGCCGCGATAGTCCTTTTCGGGTTCAATAAAACGCCCAAATACATTAAAGGCATTCCAAATCTTGTTGGCAAAATTCCGTCCCATCTCCATTTTGAGCGGATCCAGTTTAATGTCTTGCCCTTGCGCACAAAGCACGGTCAGCGAGTAGCGGACTGCATCGGCCCCATATTGGTCAATCAAGTCTATGGGATCAATACCATTTCCGGCGGACTTAGACATTTTGCGTCCGTGTTTGTCGCGGATAATGCCTGTGATGAAGATGTCTCGGTAAGGCACATCGTCCATACAGAACAAGCCGCCCATCACCATCCGGCTGATCCAGAAAAAGAGAATATCGTATCCTGAAACCAGCACGGTTCCGGGATAATAATGTTTCAGTTCGGGCGTTTGTTCGGGCCATCCGAGGGTGGCAAATGGCCAAAGCCACGAGGAAAACCACGTATCCAATACGTCCTCGTCTTGCACCATATCCGGTTCGGGCTGTGTTACCGAAACCAAGAAGCCGCGCGATTCGTCGCGGTTGCCATGCTCATCTGTCCAGTACCAAGCCGGAATGCGGTGTCCCCACCACAATTGACGGCTAATGGTCCAGTCTCGAATACCCGTCATCCAGCGTTCAAAATCGTTTTCCCATCGTTTGGGATAGAATCGGATTTTTCCTTCGCGCCAAGATTGGAGGGCGGCATCGGCCAAGGGCTTCATTTTAACAAACCATTGTAGCGAAACACGCGGTTCTACCACGGCTTTGGAGCGGCTCGAAACCGGAATCATGGTTTTGTAAGGCTCGGTTTTCTCCAAGAGTCCGGCGGCCTCCAAATCTTTGGCTACTTGTTCGCGTGCTACAAACCGATCCATTCCCGGGTACGGTGTATTTTCATTTAGGGTCGCATCTGGGTGCAAGGTCTCGCGAAAAGCAAGGCCGTGCCGTTTGGCCACGTCAAAGTCGTTTTTATCGTGGTTTGGGGTGATTTTCAACGCACCCGAACCAAATTCGATCTTCACATACTCATCCGCGATGACAGGAATCCAGCGATCTGTCAGTGGAACCCGTGCTTTTTTACCAACCAAGTGTTTGTACCGCTCGTCTTCTGGATGGACGGCAATGGCCATATCGCCGAAGATGGTTTCGGGTCTTTGGGTGGCAATCACCAAGGTTTCGCCGGTTTCCAGCTCATAGCGCACATACCAGAGGCTTGAGTCCACTTCTTTGTTGTCCACCTCTTCATCGGAGAGCGCTGTCAGGTCGGAGGGGCACCAATTGACGATATACTCGCCCCGATACAACAATCCGGCTTCATAGAGTTTCACAAAAACCGTTTGGACGGCATGTACATAGGCTTCGTCAAGGGTAAAGCGCTCGCGTTTCCAGTCGCAGGAGTCTCCTAAGAGCCGCTTTTGTTTAAGGATAATACCACCGTACTCTTCTTTCCAAGCCCAAACCCGCTCCACAAAGGCTTCCCGTCCCAAATCGTGGCGGCTTTTGCCTTCATTGGTTTTCAGTTCTCGTTCCACCACGTTTTGTGTAGCAATGCCAGCATGATCCATCCCCGGCATCCAGAGGGCATCATAACCTTGCATCCGCCGCATCCGCGTTAGCACATCTTGGACGGTATCTTGTAAAGCATGTCCCATGTGCAATTTGCCCGTTACGTTGGGCGGGGGCATCATGATGACGTGCGGTGGTTTTCCGGAGTTGAGATCGGTATCAAAGTAGCCGTTTGTCTCCCAATACGGATACCATTTCTGCTCAATTTCTTTAGGATTATAGGCGGACATAAGTTTTGGCGTGTTGAATCTGGAAGTAGGATCGTATCAATACAATACGAAAGTGGACAAAGATACAAGCCTAAGGCGGATGGAAGATGTAAAATATGGGGAAAATGAAAAACTTCGATCATAAACGGGTTGCTTTGGGGTAAGCAATGAACACTGCTCCCACAAAAAAAGCCCCTGCCGTAGGACAAGGGCTATGATTCTTGGAGGAAGGTAGCAAAGGTGGGTGGTTTTCGCGGTGGTGCGATTCGGTATTGGGGGGCGAAACCTCGACGGAGTGGTGGTGGCGTGGTGGTGTTATTCGTCGGTGTTGGTTTCTGGTCGCAATATCCGCACAAAAACCCCTTGCCTGCTTAGAACCTTCGATGGGATGGTTTTATATTTCGACCAATTATTGCCGAGAGACGATAAACAGGGTTTTAGTGAACCCTGGGAAATAAAAAAAAGCCGCTTCGTGTTTGAAGCAGCTTCCAGAGAAATCTTGGATTGCTTATGATGCCGCTTGCTGCGTCATTTGCACGTCTAAAACAAGTTTTACCTCGTCCGAGACCACAACACCGCCCACTTCAGTAACCGCATCCCATTTCAAGTTGAAGGCTTTCCGGCTAATGCTCCCTGTGATCTCGAATCCGGCCTTCGTTTGTCCGTAGAAATCGGTCATAGTTCCACCATATGTGGCTTTGAGCGTTACCGGAAGTGTTACGTCGCGGATCGTGAGGTCTCCTGTCAACTCAAAGGTATCGCTACTTTTTGCACGGAAGGCAGTAGAAACGAACTTGAGGTGTGGGAACTCGGCAGCATTGAAGAAGTCGTCACTTTTCAAGTGGCCGTCGCGCTGATCTACCCCCGTCTCTATGCTATCCACCTCGGCCTCAAATTGGAGTTGGGCATTTTCCCAAACGTCGCCCTCGGTGGTGGCGGTTGCAGAAAAGCGGCGAAACTGACCTTTTACGGTCGAGATCATAAGGTGTTTAACCCGAAATCCAACTTCGGAGTGGGTCGGATCAATCGTCCATATGGTTGCCATAAGCGTATTGGTTATAAGGTTTATTTATGTGTTACGACACTTAAAATACAAACTATGTGTTACAACACA
The DNA here is from genome assembly GCA_017303715.1 of Rhodothermia bacterium. GTDB lineage: Bacteria > Bacteroidota > Rhodothermia > Rhodothermales > UBA2364 > UBA2364. Next base: position 46,383 of record JAFLBZ010000011.1, read on the forward strand.
CAAATAATAAAAGAGACACCACAAAAATTTCATCTTATGTGCCGAAGTTGGGGTTTGTGAAAAAGCCTTTACGCGCTCAACTTATTCTAAACGATGAAGTACTTTAGACAAAATACTATACCTATGTGGCGTGATAAAACAAAAGAGAATAGGGCATGAAACCAAATGTGGTGGCTTTGGGGCACGGGTATTGGGGCAAAAACATTGTTCGTAATCTGGCCGCTCTCGGAAGTTTGAGGGGTGTATATGAGCCTGATCCAGAAAAGCGTAAGGAGGCAAAGGCTTTGTACCCGAACGCCTTGATCTATGAAACCGAACAAGCCGTCTGGGACGATGAAGCCGCTGTAGCGGTAGCGATTGGAACCCCAGCCATTCACCATGCGAAACTTGCATTGGCGGCAATCTCGGCTGGGAAAGATGTATTTGTAGAAAAACCACTTGCACTCACTTTAGCTGACGGACAAGAAGTGGTTCAAGCTGCACGCGAGGCGGGGCGAATTTTGATGGTCGGGCATTTATTGGAATACCATCCGGCGGTACAAGAACTCAAGAACTGGATCCAAGACGGCGTTTTAGGAGATTTACAGTATGTGTATTCCAATCGCTTAAATCTGGGTAAATTCCGGCGTGAGGAAAATATCTTGTGGAGTTTTGCACCGCACGACATCGCCGTGATTCTACGCCTGACCAATCAGATGCCTACGGAAGTGATTGCAACAGGTGGAGCCTATCTAACGCCCGGTGTTGCCGATATTACCACCACCAATTTACGTTTTGATAACGGTGTTCGCGCCCATATTTTTGTATCGTGGTTACATCCTTACAAAGAGCAAAAACTTGTGGTCGTGGGGTCTCATAAAATGGCGGTCTTTGACGACCATGCGTCGTGGGAGAACAAGTTAACCTTGTATGATAAAGGAGCCAGTTGGATAGACGACTTTCCCGTACCTCGCCAAGGTGAAGGTAAGCCCGTAAGGCTTGACGCCGCCGAGCCTTTGTTGGCGGAACTCCAGCATTTTACAAGGTGCATTCAGGAGCGCACCCCGCCGCTAACAGACGGAGCAAGCGGCCTCCGGGTGTTAAAAGTATTGCAAACCGCGCAAGATTCGCTCCAGCAAAACGGCCAACCTATCGCCATAAAATAACGACGTCTTTTTGTAAAATATGTACCTTCTTTTTCGGTTAAACATTAAGGTAAATGGATCAGCCTAAACCTCCTTACATACATCCAACGGCTATTGTGGAAGACAACGTAAAGATTGGGCATGGAACCCGTATTTGGCACTTTAGCCATGTATTGCCCCATGCAGAAATTGGGGAAAATTGCAATTTGGGGCAAAATGTGATGGTGGGTAAAGGGGTTAAGATTGGGAATGGATGTAAAATCCAAAACAATGTCTCGATCTATGAAGGAGTAACCTTAGAGGATTTTGTGTTTTGCGGCCCCAGCATGGTTTTCACCAATGTACGCACGCCGCGCTCCGAGTTTCCGCGAAACACCGCTGCCGATTATACAGAGACGCTTATCAAACGAGGCGCCAGTATTGGGGCCAATGCGACCATTGTTTGTGGGATTACCTTGCACGAATGTGCGTTTGTAGCTGCCGGAGCAGTGGTTACCAAAGAAGTACCCGCTTATGCAATAGTGGCTGGTGTACCCGCCAAACAAATCGGGTGGATGAGTGCTTATGGGGATATCATGGACTTTGGGCACGGGGCTGAATTTACCGACACCATGGGTCATCAATATGTTTTGAAGGACGGTCTGGTTTATCGGCTTTCATAAAATCGGGCAATTTGCATTACTAAGACCATTTTTGATGTGGACACACAACTTCCTAAAATTCCTGTTTTAGACCTTACGCCAGAGACCGAAGCGCTTTGGCCACAACTAAACGAGGCCATTCAGCGGGTGATCCGTTCGGGTCAATTTATTATGGGGCCGGATGTCGGATTGTTCGAGTCCGAAGTGGCGGCATATCTGGGCGTAAAACACGCCATTGCGGTAAACTCCGGAACGGATGCGCTCGTCATTGGCCTGCGTGCTTTGGGCATTGGGCCGGAGGACGAGGTCATCACCACACCTTTTACCTTTTTTGCCACTGCCGAAAGCATCTCGGCGGTTGGTGCAAAACCTGTATTCGTGGACATAGACGCCGCCACATTTAACATAGACCCGTCTAAAATAGAAGCCGCCATAACCCCAAAAACCAAGGCCATATTGCCCGTCCATCTGTATGGCCGTCCTTGTGCAATGGATCAAATCTTAGCCCTTGCCCACAAGTATCAGCTAAAAGTGGTGGAGGATTGCGCACAGTCTTTCGGCGCACGATACAACGGCATACAAACAGGGACGGTTGGGGATGTGGGAGCTTTTTCCTTTTTTCCGTCTAAGAACTTAGGTGCGTTTGGCGACGGTGGGCTTGTAGTGACGGACAATGACGCTGTGGCACAACATGCCAAAATGCTTCGGGTGCATGGTGCTAAGAAAAAATACCACAACGAGGTATTGGGGTATAACTCCCGCTTAGACACCCTTCAGGCAGCGATTTTGCGTGTAAAACTACCTTATATTGCGTCCAAAAACGCTGGAAGATATGAAGCCGCCAAACGTTATAACCAATTGCTAAACCACCCGCGTATCATAACACCTGAATTGGTAGAAGGCCATGTTTTCCACCAATACACGATTCGGGTTCTAAGCGTAGATCGCGACCTTCTTCAGAAGTACCTTGAGAATCGGGGAATTGGTACGATGGTCTATTACCCCATTCCGCAAGACCGCTTGCCGATTTATAATGGACAATACCCACCCAATCCGATGAGCGATCTATTAACAACTCAAGTCATTAGTTTACCCATCTGGCCGGAAATATCCGAAGACGTTCAAAAACGTATTGCCGAGGCGATTTTTTCTTTTTTACCTTCATAACTTGATCTTAACCAAAACCACCTACATGAAACTCATCATCCCAATGGCCGGGCGCGGAACCCGCTTACGCCCGCACACGCACGTTACACCCAAGCCCTTGTTGCCTGTTTTGGGCATTACCATCGTAGAACGCATTGTGCGGACATTTGTGGATTTGGTACCGGGCAAAATCTCGGATGCTGTTTTTGTACTTGGTGATTTCCCCGCAGAAGTCCAAGAAAAACTAACCGAGATGTGTACCAAACTCGGCATAGGCGCACAATTTGGCGTTCAGAAAGAAGCATTAGGAACCGCTCATGCCGTTTCTTGTGCCGAGGAACATTTGGAAGGGGAATTGATCGTTATTTTTGCAGATACCTTGTTTTATACCCAAGAAGCCCTCAACACCGAGGCCGATATTGTGGCCTATGTCAAGCAGGTAGAAGACCCCAGACGATTTGGCGTAGTAGCCCGTGATGAAGCCGGAAACGTTTCCGAACTCATCGAAAAACCCAATCACGACCAATTTAAAGAAGCGCTCATTGGTATCTACTACATCAAAAATGGAGGAGTTTTCCGAAAAACCATTTTGTATATGATGCAACATAAATTGGTTGGGACACGGGGCGAATATGAGGTAACAGATGCCTTAGACATGATGATGAAAGCAGGTGCAACCTTGGAAACCGCTACGGTAACCGATTGGCTGGACTGTGGTACGTTACCCGCGCTTGCCGAAACCACCCAGTTTATTTTGGATCGCGAAGGCTCTCAAATTTCGGGCGATTTGATCAATACCACCATTATAGAGCCGGTATATATCGGCCCCGGTGTCACCGTTCGCGACTCGGTCGTCGGACCATATACCGCCATAGAGTCCGGTGCAGAGGTAAACGACTCGGTGGTGAAGAATTCCATTATCTTTTCAAACGCCGGTGTTGCGAATGTGGTGATGGATCGCTCCTTCATTGGTCACTCGGCCGTGATTAAACAAAGCGCCTTTAGCGCGAATATAGGCGACCATACGGTGATTGAATACCTCAGTTGAGACACCTCCGCTCACATTGGATCATAAAGACTTTGACCCCATCAGAAAGCCATAAAACCGCCATCGGGCTGCTTGTTCAAGCGCGAATGGGTTCTACCCGTCTGCCGGGCAAGGTGCTTATCCCTTTTGTGAACGAAGACGCACTCTTACCGCTCTTGATCCGCAGATTCCGTCATGCATTCCCTATGTTACCCTTGGTTGTCGCGACCTCTACCAATGTTGGCGATGATGCAATCGCCGCTTGTGCACACAAAGAAGGGGTTTCGGTTTTTCGTGGCGCCGAAGACGACGTACTTGAACGGTTCATTGGTGCTATGGAGGAGTTTGGCCTTGAAGCGGGCTTACGCATTTGCGCCGATAATCCGTTTTTGATGACGGACTATGCCCATGCCGTTTTGGAGAAAGGTAAATACTCTGACGCCGATTATGTGAGCCACCGTGTAGCGGAAACGCCGGCCATGCAAACTCATTTTGGAATTTTTACCGAGTACGTTACACGAAATGCCTTGAGAAAAGCCTCCAAAATGGCCATACCCCCGGAAGATCGCCAGCATGTAACCAAGTTTTTATACGAGAACCCAACCGTTTTCAATCTGCGATGGATCGAAGCCGATGCGGACGTGCAGGATGTGCCGGACATTCGGTTGACGGTGGATACGGCCAACGATTTTGCAATCACACAAGCCCTTTGGCAAAAAATGGGGGCACAAAACAAAGCACTCCAATGGCCCGACCTGAAGCAATTTCTGGCCAATCAGCCGGAATTAAGAAGGAGAATGTGGCAAGAGCGGACAAAACAACCCAAATGATGGAAACCTATTTTATTTGCGAAGCAGGCCAAAACCACAATGGCGCTATGGAAATTGCACGTCAGTTGATTGATGTGGCAGCCATGCAGGTTTTTGATTCCCTATTCGATACCCCCTTAAAAGGCGCAAATGCCATTAAGTTTACCAAGCGCGACCTCAAGGAGGAATTGAGTAGCTCGCAGATGGCGCAGCCCTATCACAGCGTTCATGCCTTTGGCGCAACCTATGGCGAACATCGTGCAAAATTAGAATTGGATGACGAGCAACATGCCGAACTGTACCGGTATGCAAAGGCAAAAGGCTTGGACTTTATTGAGACACTCTGTGCCCGTGGTTGCCTGAGCGTGTTGCGGTATTTTATGCCGGATCGCCTCAAGGTCGCCTCCCGCGATCTCACCAATTTGCCGCTCTTAGAAGCCTTGGCCGAGACCCAAATCCCCCTTATTTTATCCACCGGAATGGCCGATCAACGGGAACTGGACGAAGCCTTGGGTGTAATTTCCCGCCATCACGATCAAATTTCGATCCTGCATTGCCTTTCCCAGTATCCGGCTGAATATGAAAATATAAATCTACACACCATTACATGGCTCAAAAAACACTACCCCAGCCATACCATTGGCTATTCTGATCATTCCGTTGGTATTATGGTTCCGGTGGCGGCAGTGGCTCTGGGAGCCAAAATCATCGAAAAACACATCACCTTAGACCGGAGCATGAAAGGCTCGGATCATTGGGGATCATTGGAGCCAGATGGCCTGCGAAGGGTTCTGCGTGATATTCGGAACTTGGAACATGCGATGGGAACAGAAAAGATGGCCATAGATCCGGCAGTAGAAGCCGCCCGTCATAAGCTGGAGCGCTCCATTGCCACACGTCGCAAGATTCCAGCCGGAACCCAGATCCAACCCGAAGACCTGCACCTGCTTAGCCCCGGCGATGGGTTTAAATGGCGTGACCTACACCTTGTGGCTGGCCAAATTGCCGCAACCGATATTCCTGCAAACGAGGTGGTTTATCCGCATATGGTAAGTGGCTGATGAAGTTGTTTTCTTGCAAAAAATCACGCACGTCACACACAACCTTATTCACTAACACAACTTAATAAGTCCTCACAAACTTGGTCACAAATAAATATTGAAAGTTATTTAACATATTTAATGTTGTTACTTCGTTTTAGTTGTTTAAATTTAATTACATATATGTATTCGTTTTTCATGATACATTGCATTAATGAGGTACGGACTCACGCTGAAATGCTTTAGGGGATTGAAAAGTGTAAAAACAAATAGACTGACAATAATTTTATTTTATGCAAGAAACTCTTCAACAACGTGTGCAGCGTGAAAAAGATGCACATACAGAAAAAGATGTATTGGCGGAAAACTTGCGCATAAAAAGCCGCTTTCCGCATTTAGATACCTACCCATCAAAACAACGCTTGTTCAATGCCATAGACACCTATCTTGATCATATTCAAGGGCTTACGGTCTTGGATTATGGGTGCGGACGAGGTGCGTTAAGCCTGAAACTTCTTCAGAATAATGTAAACAAGGTTTGCGGCATTGATATTTCTGAAGTCTATATCAAGGACTGTATCCATCAGGCCAAAGCAGGGGGCTATGCTGCAACGGCTTATGACTTCCAAGTTATGGATGCACATCAGCTAACTTTCCCCGATGAGAGCTTTGATTTAATTATCGGATATGGGATTTTACACCATTTAGAGCCATCCATTGCGTTAAATGAGATATACCGTGTCTTAAAGCCGGGAGGTCGGGTTTTACTCCAAGAACCTTTAGCAGATAACCCACTTCTGCGAATCTTTAGACGTCTTACACCAGATGCCAGAACAGAAGATGAGGCTCCATTTACAAAAAAACAAATCCAAGCATTTACCTCCCTCAACAATTGGAAGTCTGAATGTATCTATTGCGGGCTTTTAGAAATGCCAGTCTCTATGTTCACGTCCATCGTTATGCCAAAGATTCCCCATAATTTTCTAATAAAATGGGCAGATAAGTTGGAAACATGGTTCCATCGCAAAAATCTATTGTCTTCGTGGAATCAATATATTTTGTTGAATTTTGTCAAAAACGGATAATTTGCACATAAGTAGCAATATGCGACCAACCCACAAGGATCATATTTTGCTTTATTGTTCAATTTTCTTCGTCACAGCCTCTAGAAGGCGCTCTTTGTAAAAAAAGCCCTTCCTCATAAAGAAAAAGGGCTTTAGCCTTGGAAAGAGAGGCCATTAAAAGGTAACTACACAATAACGGTCTATGCCAAATGGGAAGCCTAAATTCTGGACAGACCTGTTGCTACTGACGAACCTTCCTTTTGGTAAACGCTTGTTTTTACGAATTTTGCAAGGCACGCGCCGCAGCCGCTATTTGATCAATTTTGTCTAATTCGGTTTGCTTTTCATTTGGTTTATCATAGCATTCTTTGCAATGCTCATCCAGGGTTTTGCCCTCTTTTTTCAACCAAACACTTGCAGCCGAAAACGCCGTTTTTTGGGCTTGCTTCATTTTCTCTTCGCTCCAGATTCCCTTTAACTTTTCAAGAGCTGGTTGTATAAGGCTGGCATCCGGATTTTCCCACTTCAACAACAGGTCGGTATAGAATCCTAAAATCGTAAGTTCTGCCGGAGTAAGGGTATCTTGCCGGAGCAAACGTTGGTCTAACATCATCATCGCCACACGTTGCTCAAAAGAAGACACGTCGTGTAAAGTTTGGGCTTTAACGAGTAGTGGCTTTAGCTTATCGTGCGCCGATTCAATAGACAAATTACTAATAATGGTAGGTGTGGCTTTGATTTCGAGTTTCCTCATCTCTTTTTCTTGGTCTGACGGCGCGGCTGTCATGTTATCCGGAATCGCATGGATGTAAACGGATTCCTTAAGCGGTACACGTTGGTTGTTGTTTGTGGAGGCAGGCTGCTCGGAACAACCAAGCGCCATGAGGCCAAAGGCGACGGCGAATAGGGCGTTTTTCATTGTGAGGATATTATATATAGTGTTTTAATAAAAAAATATTTGATTTATGTCGAAATTACAAAACAATCAGTGCTTTAAACAATAGGTACATCTAAGTATAAATATTTTTTTGGGATATTTTTTTGACTTCTGACAAGGGATGAATTTTGATAGGTCCTTAAAATGAACAAGGTTTATATAAAAACACGAAAAAGCATAACAGAGGAGAGGTGGAGGGCTACAGAATCGCCCTTTGTTATGAAGTAAAATATTTGCCCTCTCCCGCACGAAGCCCCACAATTTGAAGAACGAGCCCCATAATGCCATTTGATAAAAAAAGAAGTTTATCGCTTTTAGCGCACAACCTCAAAACTGTAACGCCTTTGGCTCATGTATTTGATTATTCAAGACATCGTTTCTTATTTTACTTGAACAGATTGTCTTCTCACCTTTCAATTTTCAACACTTGGTTATGAAACAACGTTTATGTTTGTTGATGGCACTGTCTTTTGTCATCACTCCAATGCTCTTTGCACAACAGGTTAATGCCCCCAAAAAAATGGTACGGGTGGTTTATTTGGTTCCCTCGGATCGCGAACCCAAAGCGTTGTACCGGAAATCTATCGAAAAAGCCATCCGAGAAGTCCGTGGTTGGTTTTTTGACACCACCGGCATGACGTTCACCTTGTCCAAGCCGGTGGTGGAAATCAAGCGAAGTACACAAAAAGCAAGCTGGTTCGACGATACGCCGGATCAAATTTGGAATGGTCAATACCGAGACCTCTGGTTTACCGGCAATACCAGAACAGAGATGAAAAACATCTACGGTGAAGAATACGACGACCCACGATATACTTGGGTGGTATATGTGGATGCAAAAGGCCAAACAGGAACGGGCGGCGGTGGAAGGGCAACCTTGCCAGAACACGATGTTTTGGGCGTGAGCGGACTGAGTGAAGACCAGCCTTACGTAGGACGATGGTATGGCGGGCTTGCACACGAGGTGGGTCATGCGTTTGGATTGGTACATGCCGTTAGCGATCAGTCGAATGCCTTGATGATGTATGGCTATACCATTTATCCAAAAGCAACCCTCACCCTTCAAGACCTGCTAATTTTGGACAACTCTCCGTTTATGAATGTCCGGAATGCAAGAAAAAAAGCCTTCGATGCCAAGTATAAATACGAGGGCGGTTGGTTTTTGAAACAAGGTAATACTTGGACAGAAACCGATAAAGACGGCTTACCTCGCTTTACCTTTGCCGAAATCTCGAAAGACAACCAGTATTACCTTATTGAGGACAAATCCAGAAATATGCAACTTCGGATACCTACCAAGGATGGAACATGCTATTGGCGGACAAACGGCTCGTGGAATGCTTTATACACGCTTAAGGGGTGAGTGCGCCTAAAGGGTAAACACAACATAAACGCCTTGCAGAGGCATTATGCAAGGCGTTCATTTTATTTGCAAAGTAGATGTTATGCAGTCCGAATCCATTTGAGCAAATCGCTCATTTTGGGTTTTTTGCCATAGCTCAAAACGCCTATCCGATAAATACGGGCGCTTACCCAAATGGCTCCCACAAATGTGGCCGCCAGCAAGATGAAGGCTAACGCCGGCTCCCAAAAAGGGACATCAGTAGCAGCAATGCGGGCAGGCATGAGGATTGGCGAAAAAAATGGAATTATGGACAGCACCATCGCCATTGTACTGTCTGGATTCATAATCACCGTATTGATAAACAACATCGGGACGATAATGAGGAACGTAATGGGCATCATCAGTTGTTGTGCATCTTGTGGCGACTCCACCGCCGAGCCTATGGCCGCAAAATAACTGGCATAGAGCAGGTAGCCACCAATAAAAAACAAAACAAACCACACAAACAACATCGGCGAAAGTTCAGGAATCGCAAAGCCAGCACTTTCTAAAACCTGTTGCTGAGAGGCTGTATCCGGTAGATTCATCTTTTTGGGATCAAAAAACAGCAACAACAGTGGCCCCATTGCCGTTGTCATGGCCATCGAAAGGCCGCTCCAAGCCAACATTTGCACCATGCCCAAAGCCCCCATTCCCAACACCTTGCCCATCAACAAATCGAAAGGGCGAACCGAAGAGATCAGTACCTCCATCACCCGATTTAGCTTCTCTTCGATCACGCTTTGCATCACCAAAGAACCGTAGATCAACATCATCATATAAATCAAAAAGGCCATAGCAAATGCAATTCCTGTCAGGGCGCCGGTGGTATCTGCCTTTTCTCCCGTAGCCGTTATTTCCTTCATTTCGAGCCGGGTCTCGGCCTCAAAAATGGCTTTCACATTTTCCGGAAGATTGGCTTGTTTGAGACGTGCCCCCCGAATGGCCTCCTCAATGGCATTTTGCAGTAAAATTTGCTTGCCAATTCCACCGCCACCGCTCGAAAAGAACGTAAGTTTGGCGTCTCCTTGCAGTGCGTCTGCCGGAATGAAGAGGTAGCCATCTAACGTTCCATCCAATACCTGCTTCCGCAAAACATTTTCATCCACAACACCATGCTTTAGCGTATATGAATCCGGCAATTTCAGCAAAGGCGCCACAACACCCGTTTTGTCATTAAGGGCAATTTTCTGGGTACTTTCTTCCTCCATACCCAAAGAAACGCTATAAATGGTTAGCCCAAGAAAGATCACCATACCGAAAGGCGCTAATAGGGTTGAGAGGATAAACCCTTTTGACTTGATCCGCTGCATAAACTCGCGGAGAAAAACCAATTTTATCTTCATGATGTCGTTGTGGATAAGGTGGACGAATGGTCTTTGGCTACGGTACGTATAAAAATCTCGTTCAACGAAGGCTCCATTAATTCAAAACGAACCACACTCGCGCCGCTCCCGATGGCCGTCTGTAAGATTTCTTGTGCCCGATGTTCTTGTGAGACAACCCACTCAGCACGGTTTCGGGTATGTGCTTTCAGGGATACGCCTTGAATGTTTTTTGCTTGAGCGATCCACTCGTCAGCACCCTCAAACTCCACCTCCACCATATTACGCCCAAAGGAGCGCTTGACGTCGCGGAGCGGGCCAGTGAGAACGGCTTTTCCATGGGCAATCAAGCAAATATCATCACACATTTGCTCTACCTGCTCCATACGATGCGAGGCAAATAAAATGGTTTTTCCGGCAGCTTTAAGTTCCAGAATAACCTCACGAAGCAACTCCGCATTCACCGGATCCAACCCCGAAAAAGGCTCATCCAAGATAATCAGGTCGGGGTTATGGGCAATTGTGGAGATAAATTGCACTTTTTGCTGCATACCCTTAGAGAGTTCTTCCGTTTTTTTCTCTGCCCAGTCCGAGGCTTCAAAGCGGTTCAGCCAATAAACGACTTGTTTCTTGGCCTCACTCCGAGAGAGACCCTTCAGTTCTGCCATAAAGATCAATTGTTCACCAATCTTCATTTTTTTATACAAGCCGCGCTCTTCGGGCATGTAACCCATTCGCTCTTGGCTCCATGTGCCCACGTTTTTGCTCTGGAACAGAATCCGGCCATGATCAGGTATGGTAATGTATGTGATCATTCGGATGGTGGTAGTCTTGCCTGCGCCGTTTGGTCCTAACAAGCCAAACAGTCGTCCGGAAGCTACGGAAAAGGAAATCTTATCCACAGCCAATGTACGGTCGTACCTTTTGGTAACGCCTTCAATTTGTAATACAGACATAGTTTATAATGGATTAATAAAAAGGGTATTGCATCGTTCGTAGTGATCACCCGAAAGTTACGACGATTTGGCTGTGAAAATTATTCTTTGTATCAGGTTATGTTTTATAGGGCTTCGGGGTCTCTTTGGAAACATGGATTAACAACCCCCAAATCCTTAAAAAACATGAAACCGGCACTCTTTTTCTGGTTGCTATTGGCGTATTCGGTCCAAGCCCAAAATTGGATTCCAACCTCTACCGGACTTTACACCGGCCAAGTATCCGACATGGTAACATGGCCGAATGGTCGTGTTTTTGTATCCACCACAACCGCAGGCGTTTTTTCTTCTGAAGATGGTGGAAGCACTTGGAGGTCGGTCAATCGGCATTTGGGCAATCGCTTAGTACAACAATTAGACACCGATTCAAATGGTGTGCTTTGGGCTAAAACAGGAGAACAAGACGATCCAACTTGGTACACCTTTGAGGTGATTTCCGATACATGGCGCGAAGTAAAAGAATGGTCATCGCCCCAGTTTAAATCCAAAAATCCGGCTATAACCACCAATGGTTCATTGTTACGAATGAATGGTGGGCGCATCCAACACTCCATAGATCAAGGGCAAACGTGGCAGATGATTAATCGTCCCGAAGGCTTTGTTGTGGTTAGCGCCATCGCAGAAGCGCATGGCATATGGTTGGCCGGGACAAACAATGGCCTTTGGCGCTCTTTGGATCAGGGGCAAACGTGGCAAAAAGCAGCCCTAACAGCCTTGGAAAGCCATACTTTTTTGCGGGATACTGATGGAACCTTGCTCTTGATAAGCAAAACAGATGGCATTTGGCGAACCAAAAACGAAGGAAGTTCTTGGGAGGTCGTAAGCCTGACCATATCGCCCAATGTGGTTGTGCATAATGACCAATGGATTGTCGCAGCGCCCGGCGTTTTCCGTACCTCCACCGACCGCGGACGTACTTGGCAGAACAAGGCCAATTTCAATGCAACCGTAACGGCCTTTTCGCTCGAAAGAGAACGCTGGTTAGTGGGCACTTTAGGACAAGGGTTGTGGATATCAGAAGATGGTGGAAGGAGCGGAAGAAATTTCTCGTCTGGGCAAACCGTTACTGCCATTGCCCAATCGGGAGCCGTGTTGCTGACGGCATGGGAGGCAGGGGGCTTAGCACGCTCTACCGACGGCGGGAAAACATGGCAAAACCCAACGACGCCCTTCCGATTTGTCTATGAATTGGCATGGATTACTAAAAATCGGGTCTTGGCTTACACCAGCAGGGGCACGTACCTTTCGGAAGACTCAGGTGCATCTTGGAAAAGTGCGAAACAAGGGGTCGAGCCATTAGACGCAAGGCATTTTTATGCAGCACCAAATGGCCAACTCTTTGCTGCAAACCCATCATTTATATGGACTTCCAGCGATGACGGTGCGACATGGACAACAGTAACACCCAATACCATTGGTGCGACAACGTTTGTACTCAACAAAGAGGGCTTTCTTTTAGCCGGAACCGAAACCGATGGTGTTTATCGCTTAGACCGTGCCCTTGCAGTGACAAACGAGGCCGAGACACTACCCATCTCACGTCGCTTACACAATAACTTCCCCAATCCATTCCACACGGCAACCACCATCCAATTCCAATTGCCCAAAAACGAGTACGTACGCCTACAAGTTTTTGACCTACAAGGCCGCTTAATCACCACATTGCACGACAATTTTATGAACGCAGGCCAACACACGGCTAAACTTTCTGCCCAAAACTTGGCGAGTGGAACCTATTTTTTGGTTCTTCAGACGGATGAAGGCCGCGAGACCCGTAACGTGACCGTTGCACGCTAATCTTGCTGCACGCAAATCTCATTAAAGCAAAGAAATTAGCCGTTAAACGTCCGAATCATCTCCGAAACGCCGGAACGGATCATGGCAATAGCGATGGCCGCCAAGAACAAACTCACCACTTTGGCAATGGCTTTTGTGGTTCCCGTTCCTAAATAATGCAACAAACGCGGACCAAAATAAAACACGACGAGTACGATCAATAAGTTCGCGACCATCGCAAACAAGGTGGGGCCATAACCAAACGACTGTTGCGAGATCATAATGGTGGTTATTGCACTCGGCCCCATCACCAAAGGAATGCCCAACGGAACCACACCAACGGTATAATCGGCCTCGTCTTTTGGATTCCGGCGCTGAAAATCACTAAACAGCAGATCGTTTATGCTAAGTACCAGCAAGATGATACCACCACCTACTTGTAGGTCATGCAACTGGATTCCGAGTACACGAAAAATCATATTCCCAGAAAACAGGATGAGAAAAGCAAGGATGAATGCCGCAAGGATGGCTTCTAAGGCCAATTTATTGCGGTTATGGGCATCCATGCCACGGGTAATCCCCACAAAAAGTGGCAAAATCCCGATCACATCTATGGCCACAAAAAGGGGTAAAAAGGCTTTGATAAACGGCTGAAAATCCATAAGCAAACACGGTTAAGGTTTCTTGTAAGGTACTGCAAAACTTATACCCATTATCACTCAGGTTACGATTTATTACGCCATCCCAGTCCCACGCTACCTCCTACCCAAATTTCGACGAAGACATGAGCAACGTTTTGTAATTAATTCACTACATTGCTATTGAAGTAAAACAACCTTTTTTACCTTATGGTAATCTCCCATTTTTGGGGCAAGTACAATGGATGCCTCATAGAGAACCACAAAAGGCTTTTTAGGGTCACATAAATGCGAGATTCGTGAGTGGCTAAACGGGCGTGCGGATTTTTTCTAAGGTCTGCCCAACCAAACGAGGAGTATGAGGCAGGAACTTTCGAGATTACGTAAGCGGGAGAAAATAGACCGAATTTAAAAAATAAGATTCCTATAATAACACTTACTTAGCACCCATTATTTACATTAAAATACATTCTTTTTTGGATTGATATTACACCAAAAGCGATTGGCTCATCCAAGGGTCATTGCATTTCCGGCGATATAGCCGGAAGTCCAAGCGTGTTGGAAGTTAAATCCACCGGTGAGGGCATCCACATCCAGCACCTCTCCGGCAAAGTACAAGCCTCCAAACTTCTTACTCTGCATGGTTCTGAAGTCCACCTCATCCAAGCGGACGCCACCACACGTCACAAATTCATCTTTATTCGTAGATTTTCCGGCGATTTCAAAAGTTGCATGAAGACATTGTTGCACCAGAGCCAGCATATTTTTTTTAGTGACATCCGCCCAACGAACCATGTCGCATCCGGCAGCCTCTACCAAAGCCTGCCAAAGCCGTGCAGGTAATCCCCATTGTGGTATGGAGGCAATTTGCTTTCGCGGATGTACTGTTTTCTGTTGTTCTAAGAGGGCAAGTGCTTCTTCGTCCGTTGTATATCCGGTAAAGTTTACTTCTACCACAAACCGATACGCTCTCTGGTGCAAATCTCGTGCGCCCCATGCTGAAAGTCGTAAAATACTTGGCCCAGATAGCCCCCAGTGGGTTACCAAAAGTGGGCCTTCGGCGTGTAATTTTGTTCCTACAACCCGAACCACAGCCATCGGAACCGAAACGCCAGCCAGACTTCTAAGCCGGACATCACGGGTGTTAAACGTAAAAAGAGAGGGGACTGGAGGCACAATGGTATGTCCCAATTGACCTATTTGTTGCCAAATGGCTGTATTACTGCCCGTAGCTACCAGAATTTTAGAGGTCAAAAAAGTCTTTCCGTCGGTGGTAGTTACCTCCCAAAGTCCATCTGGCCTATATGAAAGCGTGCGAAGTCCGGATTTGGTTTTGATCGTAACGCCTGCTTTCTGGGCTGTTTTTACAAGGCATCGGATAATGGTTTCGGAGGAGTCGGTGGTTGGGAACATGCGGCCATCTGCTTCTGTCTTTAGCTGAACACCATGCTCTGCAAACCACGCTACGGTATGTTGTGGATTAAAACGATTAAATGGCCCGATGAGGGCTTTGCCACCACGCGGATAAAAAGAGAGGAGTGTTTGAGGGTCAAAACAATGGTGGGTTACATTACAACGTCCTCCGCCGGAGATTTTCACCTTCGACAACACCTCTGGCGCCCGTTCTAAAATGCAAATTTTTGCGTTTGGCTTGGTCTTAGCGGCTTGGATGGCGGCAAAAAAACCCGCTGCTCCGCCCCCAATAATCAAGATGTCGGTTTGGTGCATGGTCTATATACGGGTTCTGCTACGTTTTTTTCCTGCCTCGGATTCAGTTTCCGGTGCTTCTACGTCCAGCCATGAAAGGTGTGCTGCGGTTTGTTCCGTGGCGGTAGTGCGTTCGGGAGGCTTGATTGGAGTTGTAGTTTCAGTTTCAATCATTTGGCTAAATTCTTTCATCAGTGTTTCGCCTTTTGTCGGCTTCCGGTGGCTTTGTTGCACAGCAAATCGTTGCGCAAAGTACCCTACGAGGAGGGTCACAAAACCGAATAACCAGCCTAAAAATCCGGCATCCGAGGCCACATCTCCCACAATTCCCATCAAGATGAGGAAAAAAATGGTACTGAACACAAGCCCTAATTGTAGCCCATAGCGTTCTTCGCGCAATCGCAAGCGAGTTCTGCCATTTTTTGTAGTGATACTTAGGGCCACAATCTCGTCGTCTTTGGTGGCATAAATCCAATCGCGGGTATTTCCCACACGCTCCACCCGTCCTTGATTTTTATAAGCGAATCGCAATTTATGCACCATTTCTTCCCACAATTCCTCGCTGACGATGCCTTCTATCACCTTTTCTTGTGTAACCCTAAGAGGTGCGCCCCAAACATGAAAGGTTTTGGTTGGTTCTTTTGTGTTTTGTATCTGGAGTGCATCCTCTAAAAATTGCGGGCGAATGCCCATCTCTGCGGCCAATTTCCGCAATTCTTGTTCTGTAAGCCCATACCCACCTTCCGCATCCTCCTTTTGCTGGAGTTCAAATGCTTTCTGGATGAGGGCGCCCGTTTCTTTTTCGCTATAGAGTCGTTCTTTCATCTTTTTGAGGGTTTCCGAAAGATAACGAAACGGCAAATACAAATCACCACAAGGTGCAAAATCCTAACCCCAACTTCCCCGCACACCTCATCCGGCAAATACACACCTCAACCGGCAAACCCATACCGATAGCGAATGGAGAGGTTTTGCGGCGACAAAAAGAGGGTTTTTGAAAATAACGTAAACTGTGCATGGACGGGCAGCCAAACGTCAGCAACAGGTTGTAGGTAGAGCGTCCCGTAAGACTGTTCGGCAAAAAGCAGGTTATTAACGGTGCGTTTAGTCTCTACGCCCACCAATTTTTGGTCTTTTGCCGTAACAAAATACCGGATTTGGGTGATTTCTGGCGTTGTGCGACTTCTGGGGTTGGCTGCCATCTCGAAAACCTGTACAGTTCCGAATGGCAAAACGCGGTCGTCTAAGCGCCTCAGAAGGTACTTTTCCAAATACGGGGTAGATCGTAAGGTGTTTTCATCTGGTAAAAAAAGCTCGGCGAAAGAGGTATCGGGGGCAAGCGGTGGTTGCTCTGCCATGTCCTTAAAAATTCCTTTTTGGTTAGACGTTAAGACTTTCACGGGTTGCTTTGGTGTCTGCAAGTGGGTACGCACGTCTCGCCCAATTTCGTTTCCGGCCTCGTCCAAAGCCCGTACTTCAACCTCGGCTTGGTGAGGACGATTTGTGGCTTTCAGAAAGGCTTTTCGGAAGTCTTCGGTTTTCATGTTTTTAATGTGGGCCAAGACGGTTCTGCGGACTTCTGCCTCTTCGGAAAAGGGCATGTTCTGCGGATCAGCAGGCTCGGCACAGCCCATCAGCATAAAAGCCAAGAAACCATTTAAAAAAAGAAATCTTATGCTGTACATAAGTTTTAGGCTCTTATTCACTACCGTATCGTTTTATTTTTCTGTTCCTATTCAATATAATATGTCTTTCTACCGTCCTCCATAAGCCGTATCATACTTTCATGTTGAAACGCGCACTAAAAAACAATCACCCTTCCTCCATTGATCCCACCTTGATAAAGGCTGAGTCGTTCGATAAGCGGAAAGTTTCCCTGAAAATAAGCAACTTTATGCGGAAAACGAACACTTCGTAAACGCATTAACGATCTTGAGGCCAAACGAAACCGCAACTGCAAAAAAATATTTTACCCCTCGAATACCGAAAACAAGAACACGCCGGATGACTAATGGTTTACTTTATCAAGGGATTCTCCAAGTTGAAAGTAAATGCAAATCGGTAAAACGTTCTGTAAAAGACCAATTTAAGTAACTATGTAACTTCTCCTGTGTCATTCCCGTAGGCGATTCCGTTGCCAAACAACCTGCGCTCTTTCAACCCATGCACATGCGTCAATGCCTGTTCCCTATGCAGTTCTTCGACGTTTGTCTTCCACCCTAATTGGTTAGCGCTTTCCTTTACTTGCAACATCACCCATTCCCGAAAACCATCGGGAACACGTTTTTTGCGTGCTTTTTTGCTGAAACCAAACAAAATAAGAAATGAACCTGCATCGTTTTGCACACCTTCTATTGCTCTGTTTTTCTGTAGTGCCTGTGTTTTCGCAAACATCGGCAACTGTCAAAGGCAAAGTCTTGGATCCCGAAGGTAAATCTATGCCATTTGCTACCGTAATGCTCATGCGTAGTACCGACAAAGTATTTGTAAAAGGCGCACTCACCGACACCGCTGGTGTGTATGTATTGCCTAAAATTGCTTCAGGGCAATATTACGTTTCGGCTTCATTTGTCGGAACGAAAGGGGTTTCTTCCCAACCTTTTTCCGTCCAGGCAAGCGACCAAGTTGACGTTCCCACCCTACGATTACTTCCTGCCGAAAACAACACACAAGTGACCATCACGGGGCAGCGGCCACTCATTCAGTTGGAACCAGACCGCGTGACGATGAACGTGGAGGGAACAACGAATGCCACAGGCGCAAATGGGCTTGAACTGCTACAAAAAGCCCCCGGCGTTACCATAGACAATGATGATAACATTAGCCTTCAAGGGCGGAATAGCGTAAAAATTTACATAGACGGACGCCCAACACAAATGAGCGGGAAAGACCTTGCAAATTTCCTCCGCTCCATGCAGTCGAGCAATGTTGATAAGATAGATCTCATTACCAATCCTTCAGCGCGGTATGATGCGTCCGGTAATGCGGGTATCATAGACATTCGCCTCAAGAAAAACACGGCTTGGGGAACCAACGGAACCTTCTCGACAGGGGGCGCTCAAGGCCAAAATACACGATATAACGGAAATGTGACATTTAATAACCGGAGCGCAAAAACCAATGTCTTTGGCTCGGTTGGGCACAATGGCGGCCCGAATGCCAATGACCAGCTCATTTACCGTATCCAAGCCGGACAAATTTATGACCAAACCTCCAAAACAGTTGCCGACTATAACAATACCAACATGAAATTGGGCTTGGATTACACCCTAAGCAACAAAAAAACCATCGGGGTTATGGCCGATGGGAACTATGCTACGGGTACTTGGACTTCTAACGGACGTACACCGATCATGAATTTGGACAATACCCCAAAGGAACTCTTGGTGGCGACCAACAACATTCCCGGCTCCCGAAACAACTTCAATGTAAATGCTAACTACCGCTTTGCAGATACGAGAGCCAGAAAGGAATTTAACCTTGATGCCGATCGGGGCGGCTTCCGGAACCGAGGTGAATCTTACCAACCCAACACCTACTACACGCCCGATGAAGCTACGGTTCTGCGCAAGTTCATTTACAAAAACAGTACACCCACCGATGTAGATATTTACACCTTGAAAGGGGATTATTCGCAACCTCTGGGGAAAGCAAAATTGGATTTGGGATTCAAGTTTTCGTATGTCAAAACTGACAATACCTTCGATTTTTGGGACGTGGTTAACAATGTGGACGTAAAAAACCTTGACCGTAGCAATACCTTTACGTTTAAGGAAAACATCAATGCTGCCTATGTTAACTATGGCAAGCGTCTTAATCCAAAGTTAAATCTGCAAGCAGGGTTGCGCGTGGAGCAAACAAACTCGGAGGGCCAGCTCACAAGCGCCAAACCACAAACGGACGACAATGTAAAACGCACTTATTTGGATGTCTTCCCATCCGCCTCGGCAAGCATGAACCTAAATCCGAAAAACATGCTAAACGTATCTGTCACGCGCCGGATAGACCGTCCGTCTTACCAACAACTCAATCCTTTCGAGAATAAATTGGATGAGTTGACGTACCAAAAGGGTAATGCGTTTTTGAAGCCCCAATACACAAACAAACTTGATGTAGCCCATACTTACAAGTATAAATACACGACTACGTTTAGTTTTAGCCGTACCCGTGACTTCTTTACCCAGATTATGGACACCACAGAGACGAACCGAATGTTCATCACCCAAAAGAACTTGGCCAAGCAAGAAGTCATGAGCCTAAATATCGGCGCACCCGTTCAGATCAAAAAAGGCTGGAATGCTTATTTGAATGCCAACGTTAACCGCTCCTTCTATAAAGCCGACTTTGGTAGCGGAAAAGTTATTGATCTGGCAACCCTCGGTTATACCTTTTATGGCCAAACCACCTATGCCTTGTCCAAAAACACCACCGCCGAGGCTTCCGGCTTCTATAACGGGCCTTTTATCTGGGGAGGAACCTTTAAAAGCAAGCCTATGGGTGGTTTAGACTTAGGCGTTTCGCAGAAATTATTTAATGACCGAGGAACCCTAAAAGTAACCTTCTCGGATGTATTGGGAACCCTTCGCTTCCGTGGAACCAGTAATTTTGGTGGCCTTAATACTACGGTAGGTTCAACTTGGGAGGCGCGTCAGTTACGTTTTACCTTCTCTTACCGCTTTGGCTCGAACGAAGTGAAGGGCAGCCGTCAACGCAAAACAGGATCGGAGGACGAGGCACGCCGTAGCTCCGGTGGTGGCGGTGGGATCGGCAATAAATAAACGCTTTTTTTATATCACAAAAGCCGTTTTCCAGGTACCGGAAGACGGCTTTTGCATTTTTTAATTTTTAGGATTGGGCGATAAAGGCGTAAGTTTGAGGACTCATCCATGTTATCAAAAAGGAGAAGCATCCGCATTGTTCCCGCACTGCTTAGACTGGTCTTCGCCAGCCAGTAAATAAAACGTCATTCCCGATCATTTCCCAAGTATGGTCAACAAAAGTCTTCGCTTCCTTCATGTCCGTAATACCCAACGTCCGGAAAGAAGGCATTCCCGCGCCCACCAATTTAGGTGCAATAAACAAGGACAGACGATCTACGCGGTCTTCCCGCATCAAGGCTGTTGCCAGCTCTGGCCCAGCCTCTACCAAAAGAGACTGTACCACCAGTCCCAACTCGCCGCTTGCCATCCGACGGAATAAAGCGGACAAATCCAAATGACCGTTATG
The DNA here is from genome assembly GCA_017303715.1 of Rhodothermia bacterium. Taxonomy (GTDB): domain Bacteria; phylum Bacteroidota; class Rhodothermia; order Rhodothermales; family UBA2364; genus UBA2364. The sequence goes on from JAFLBZ010000011.1 coordinate 67,222, forward strand.
AACTGGGTTTTCCACAACTTTTCCACCTCCCGCGTGGATAAGCTCGGCATAATCTGGCATAACACCTTCCGCAACCACTACCCACGTCCGGTTCACAAAGCCATCGCGGAATAATTGCAAGGTATCCGGCAGTTTACCTTCACGATCTAATACCACCCGCAAAGGCTGCCTTCCCACGACATGCCGCACCGTTAAGGCAGGGTCGTCATGCAGGGCTGTTTGTGCACCAACCAATACGGCATCGTGACGGGCACGCCACTCATGTACCTTTTTGCGGGCTTCTACACCCGTCACCCACTGCGAGTCCCCCGAAGCCGTTGCCACCGCTCCATCCAAGGTTTGTGCAATCTTGAGATGGATGTGTGGATAACTTGTGGCCAAATGATGCGTAAAAGCCTCGTTCAGGCGTTTGCAGGCATCCGTTAAAACGTTTTCCACGACTTCCACACCATTGATCCTTAACCGAGAAATCCCTTTTCCGGCCACTTTCGGATTAGAGTCCATCATACCCGTTACCACACGCGGAATCCCATGCTTTAGAATCAAGTCGGCACAAGGAGGTGTTTTTCCATAATGGCTACAAGGCTCCAAATTAACATACAATGTACAAAATCTAAGTACTTGTTTTGAATAAACTTGTATTGCCTTATTTATTGCCTCCACCTCGGCATGAGGCCCCCCGAAATAGCCATGCCAGCCTTCTGCCAGAAGTTCATTTTCTGGCGAAACCAAAACACAACCCACCAACGGATTTGGGCTTACCGCACCTGCACCACGCATGGCCAAGTCGAGACACCGCTGCATCCATTGTTCATGAACATCCCTCACCAACGTCCTCCTTGTTTTTTCTTTCACATTGTGGATAACTTATGGACAACCATCTCGCGATGCCACGACGTGCGGTATATGCCAAGGCGCCCATTTTCAGCTCATCCCAAATTTGGCGCGAGCCACCGACGCATATCATCAAGGGAAAATCCCTTACGCTGGGCGTAGTCGGTGAGTTGGTCTTCCCCGATTTCGCCTAAGTTGAAATAGTCGGCAGCAGGATGAGCAAAGTACAAACCACAAACGGAGGCGGCAGGAACCATTGCCAAGTTTTCGGTCAAAGAAACGCCAATGGCTTTTTCGGCGTTGAGCGCCTCGAAAAGGGTGATTTTCTCGGTATGATCGGGCTGGGCAGGGTAGCCGGGGGCAGGGCGAATACCCCTGTATTGCTCGCGGATAATGGCTTCGGGCGCAAGGTCTTCTTCAGGTGCATAGCCCCAATACGTGCGGCGAACATCGGCATGGAGCCATTCGGCGGCGGCTTCCGCCAAACGGTCGGCTAAGGCTTTGGTCATAATGGCGTGATAATCGTCGTGGTCGGCTTCGTAACCTGCGGAGACTTGTTCTGCCCCATGCACTGTAACGGCAAATGCGCCCATATAATCCTGCCGATTGGCCGATTTCGGCGCGATAAAGTCCGCTAATGCCCGATTCGCTTTGCCGGAACCTTTCTGGGTTTGCTGGCGCAAGGTATGGAAGCGGCGCGTTTTGCCTTCTTCCACCGCGACCTCAAGGTCATCCCCCACCGAAACAGCAGGATATAACCCAAAAACGGCATGGACTTGTAAGGCATCGGTTTGAATCAAGTGGTTTAAAAGTGCATTTGCGTCTTCAAAAAGTTTACGGGCTTCTGCGCCGCGTTCGGGATGATCCAGAATTTGTGGGTATTTGCCCTTCATTTCCCATGCAATGAAAAACGGTGTCCAATCTATCCATTCGCGGAGGATTTGGAGTGGAATATTTTCAAAGACTTGTCGGCCTAATTCATTTGGACGGGTGATGGGCTGTGTTGTCCAATCGGTTTCTAAGGCATTTTGGCGGGCTATGGTTAGCGGCAAAACCGTCGGGCGGTTTGTTCTTTGGGCAAAACGTTCGCGTTCGGCGGCATAATCCGCACGAACTTCGGCGACAAAGGCGGCTTGTTGCTTGGCATCTATCAGCCGAGAAACAACGGGGACGGACTTCGAGGCATCCAACACATGCAGTACAGGGGCGCTGTAATGGGGTTCGATTTTAACAGCCGTATGGATTTTAGAAGTGGTTGCGCCGCCAATCAGCAATGGGGTTTTCATACCAAGCCGCTCCATTTCCTTCGCCACATGCACCATTTCATCCAAAGAAGGGGTAATCAGCCCTGAAAGACCGATTACATCCACGTTTTGGGTTTTAGCCACTTCCAGAATTTTATTGGCGGGAACCATTACCCCTAAATCAATAACTTCGTAATTGTTGCAAGCCAAAACCACACCAACAATGTTTTTGCCAATATCATGCACATCACCTTTCACTGTAGCCAACAAGATTTTGGCTTGTGGTGCAGCATCGGCGGATTTACGGGCTTGGATAAATGGCTCTAAGTAAGCAACCGACTTCTTCATGACCCGTGCAGACTTCACCACTTGTGGGAGGAACATTTTCCCTGCGCCAAATAAATCTCCTACAACGCCCATGCCATCCATCAAAGGACCTTCGATGACCTTCAGCGCATCCCCTCCAAAACTTAGCCGCGCTTCTTCGGTGTCTGCGTCTATGTATTCCACCACGCCTTTCACTAAAGCATGTTTAAGCCGTTCAGTGACGGGCAAACTACGCCATACCTCGTCTTTGGTCTCCGTTTTGGTTCCAGATGTTTGCGCTTTGAGGGTTTCGGCAAAGGCCACAAGCCGCTCGGTGGCTTCGGGGTCGCGGTCAAAAAGTACCTCCTCAATTCTTTCGAGCAAGTCTTTCGGAATTTCGTCATAAATGGCAAGTTGCCCCGCGTTTACGATGCCCATGTCCATTCCTGCACCAATGGCATGGTATAAAAATGCGGCATGAATGGCCTCCCGCACCGGATCATTCCCCCGAAAGGAGAATGAAATATTCGATACGCCACCACTTACTTTGGCAGAAGGCAGGTTTTGTTTAATCCAGCGGGTGGCCTCGATAAAGGCACGTCCATACTGGTTATGGGTTTCAATGCCTGTTGCAATGGCAAAAATATTTGGATCAAAAATAATGTCTTGTGGCAGGAAGCCCACTTCTTCCGTCAAAATCCGATAAGCACGTTCGCAAATCTCAATTTTTCGTTCAAACGTATCGGCTTGTCCTGTTTCGTCAAAAGCCATAACAATGACCGCCGCACCATAAGCACGGCAAAGTTGGGCTTGGGCTTTAAATGCCGCTACACCCTCCTTCATTGAGATAGAATTCACCACAGACTTGCCTTGTACGCATTTTAAGCCAGCTTCTAAGACCGACCACTTGGAAGAATCGAGCATAATGGGGACGCGCGAAATATCAGGTTCGGCGGCAATAAGGTTCAGGAACTTCACCATCGCCGCCTCCGAGTCCAACATGCCCTCATCCATATTAATATCAATGATTTGCGCCCCATTTTCCACCTGCTGACGGGCAATACTCAAGGCTTCTTCATAATTCCCTTCTTTAATCAAACGCGCAAACTTCCGCGAGCCAGTCACATTAGTCCGTTCTCCGATATTGATAAAATTCGAATCTGGACGTTGTACCAGAGGTTCCAAACCTGAAAGCCGTAAATAGGCGGGCACTTGAGGTAAACGACGGGGCGAAATACCTGCAACCGCTTGGGCAATAGCGGCAATGTGTTCGGGCGTTGTCCCACAACAACCCCCTACGAGGTTAAATAAACCTTCGCGGGCATACTCCGCCATGATGTCTGCCATAAATTCGGGCGAGTGGTCGTATTCCCCAAACGCATTCGGTAGCCCTGCATTGGCATACAAACTCACATATTGCGCACAAACGGGAGCCAACTCCTCCAAATACGGACGCATGGACTCTGCTCCTAAAGCACAGTTAAAACCAACCGAGAGAAGGTTAGGCGCGTGCATCAGGCTATAATAAAATGCTTCTGGTACTTGCCCCGATAGTGTCCGACCGTTTTGATCCACAATCGTGCCCGAAATCATGACGGGGATTTGCTGCTGGGTTTCGTCAATATATTTTTGAATGGCAAAGATGGCCGCTTTGGCATTCGCTGTGTCAAAAATCGTTTCAACCAATAAAAGGTCTGCGCCACCATCCACCAATCCCCGAATTTGTTCATGATAGACCGCCACCAATTCATCAAAAGTCACCGAACGGAAACCCGGATCGTTCACATCGGGCGAGATTGAGAGGGACTTACTTGTGGGGCCAATCGAGCCGGCTACAAAGCGGGGTTTTTCGGGGGTCGAGAAGGCATCTGCTGCTTTTCGGGCGATTTGCGCCGCCGCCACATTGAGTTCATAGGCAATATGCGACAAACCATAATCTTCTTGGGCAAGGGCTGTACTACTAAAGGTATTGGTCTCGATAATATCCGCACCTGCTGCCAAAAACGCATGATGTACCGCTTCCACAACTTCAGGATAGCTCAGGCACAGCAAATCATTATTGCCCTTCAGGTCTTTTGGATGGTCTTTAAAACGATCCCCTCGAAACGCAGTTTCATCCAAAACGAAGCGTCCTGTTTTATGGTATTTTTGGAACATCGTACCCGTTGCACCATCAATAATTAAAATCCGTTCTTGCAAAAGGTGCTGGAGTTGTTGTAAAGAAGTCATGCTACTTGAATGCAATTAAAGGTGGAAAACAAGACCGCAAGATACACCAATGCAAACCGTGTCTCACGGAAATTGAATAGAAGAAGCAAGGGACGTAAAAACTTAGCCACCCAAGAGGAAAGTTCAAACTTGTTGTAAAAGATACAGTTGATTCATTTCCTGAATACAGTTGAACAGCAAGAACAAGCCACAAATCGCCTTCGTCTGATGGCTTGTCGAAGAAGTCGGGTCTTCCGAGCGAAGCGGCCCAAAAGAGTGTCGGCCAGCCTGGTCACGAAAACAAGACGTTAAAGATGGTGGAAACGCCGGATGCGGTGGTCGTCCATCATGCCCCATTCTGCCCTTGTTGTGCCAAATCGTTTTCAAGTTCGGATGTGGCTGAGGTGGTTCAAAGACGTCAGGCATTCGATATTCCACAGCCCCTCCGATGGAGGTGACGGAGCATCGGTTGGGGGTAGTGGCCTGTTGTGGTCGCCAACACGTGGGTAGTCTTGTGTGATCTTTATTGAGAAAGCCCAAAGGCGACTCTCATCTTGGCCGACAAGCCAAGCTGGAAGTTGGCGTTCGAGGAAATCTGCGACTCGACCTCTGACAAAGAACCGCCACCTATAAAAGGCAAAAGGGAAAACCAAAAAACTCGAAAGGCAAGAACCTACTTATTCGTTTGATCAATCATCAGGACGGTTGGCTGGCATTTGCCTTTAACGAAGCCGTCCCCTTTTATGGCAATCAGTATTGAGCAAGGGTTTATCATGCACTTTGAGTTTAGCGGGAAATCGTTTACACATCCTAATAAAACAGAAGTACACCTAAAGTAAAAATACTGTTCTAAATATCATAAAACAAATATTTTCCATTTTGATGGATTAAAAGATCGGTTAAATCAGGCAAAGGATCATGCACGGCAGCTTAATGTACGATATGATGAGCAAGAGGATTGGTAGAAGCGAAACCCGTATTGAAACATTTCTGATCTTATTAATTTTTTTAGACACCTAATTTATTATTATGACCAAGTTTCAGTAATAAATTACTTTGTTACAATTTTCTTATAATGCAAAGTTAGCTAAAGAAGTACGACCACTATAGAGTTAACCCAAACGTACACGACTTTCTTCATAACTGTTTCAAATTTTGACTAAACTAATTTCACAAACAAACTCCTATCCTTTAATATCTTTATTTCGTAATTTCACGAAATACGAAAGAGTATGCCCGAAAACATGACCACCCTATATACCGTTACGGATGAGAAACTAGCCCGTTATGCAAAGGCATTGGCACATCCAACACGAGTCTATATTCTACGGTTCTTAGCCCTCCAGTGCGGTTGTTTTGCTGGCGACATTTCCAACAAGCTACCCATTGCAAATTCAACAGTTTCGCAGCACTTGGCGGTCTTAAAAGCAGCCGGATTAATTCAAGGCACAATTAATCCGCCAACCATTAGGTACTGTATAAATCAACAAAATTGGCAAGAAGCCAAGCATATCTTCCAAGATTTTTTTCAGGAATGTTGTTAGCTATTTACAAATTCGTCTAAAAACAAAACGAAATCTATATGGAAAAGAAGTTAAAGTTTATAGATCGTTATTTAACACTTTGGATTTTTTTGGCTATGCTTTTGGGTATTATTCTTGGGAATTTTATTCCGAATATTTCTAAAATCATCAATTCATTTTCCATAGGGGCAACCAATATTCCTTTAGCGATTGGCCTTATTTTAATGATGTACCCACCATTGGCTAAAGTAGATTACTCCTTATTACCACAGGTTTTTAAGGATCGAAAATCCATTTCAATATCTATCCTCTTAAATTGGGTTATTGGACCGATATTAATGTTCTTACTCGCTATTCTATTTTTGAGGGATCAACCCGAATACATGGTTGGTCTAATCCTGATTGGTTTAGCAAGGTGTATTGCAATGGTTATTGTTTGGAACGACTTAGCTGGCGGAAACAGAGAATATGGAGCTTTATTGGTCGCTTTAAACAGCATTTTTCAAGTTTTTACCTATAGTTTTTACGCATGGCTTTTTATTAACATACTTCCTGCCAAGTTAGGCTTAGGCCAGTTCAACGTTTCTGTTCCTTTAAGCGATGTTGCCGAGAGCGTCTTTATTTATCTGGGAATACCCTTTCTTGGTGGATTTTTAAGCCGTCACTTTTTAATCAAAAGTCAAGGACATAATTGGTATAATCGAAAATTCATTCCGTTAATATCACCGATCACCTTGTATGCACTTCTTTTTACCATTGTTTTAATGTTTAGCCTAAAAGGAGATAAGGTCTTACAACTCCCTCTTGATGTTATTAGAGTTGCACTTCCATTAATTTTATATTTTTTCTTGATGTTTTTTGTGAGCTTCTTTATGAACAAATCAATGGGTATCCCTTACGATAAAAATGCTTCCATTGCCTTTACCGCTACTGGAAATAATTTTGAATTGGCAATTGCCGTTTCTATTGCTGTATTTGGTATCCATTCTCCGCAAGCTTTTGTCGGCGTCATTGGCCCATTGGTAGAAGTCCCTGTCCTCATTATGCTGGTTAGTGCAAGTAAGAAAATTGCTTATAAACCATAATTTTTCTGAACATCACTTAACCTAATACTTATATTCTTTAAAAAACTGTACAAAACTCAAAACATATAACCAAATCACCAATTATTTATGTTCCCCAACTTACAAATTATCCTAAAGGAATTAAGCCAAAGATTCGAAGAAATTCCTTTAGAACGAAAAATCATTTTGCAAAAAATGGCTACATATATCCAGTCAAAAATAAATCACAATTTACCGATTAACCTTGTTTTCATTTGCACGCACAATTCGCGTAGAAGCCACTTCGGGCAAATTGCCGCAGCAGTTTCTGCCCAGTATTACCACATAAAAAACGTCTATTCCTATTCTGGTGGCACTGAAGAGACGGCTTTCCATCCAAATGCCATCCACGCGCTAAGGGGCTTAGGCTTCAAGGTTTCTACCCCAAACGAAGACTCGGCCAATCCAATCTGGGTGGTCAATTTCGGCGAGGCGCTGTCCACAACGTGCTTCTCAAAGGTTTTTAACCATCCGTCAAACCCCAAAAGAGACTTCGCAGCCATCATGACCTGCTCCGATGCCGATCAAAACTGTCCGGTCATTTTTGGAGCAGATTTACGGATTGGTACGAGCTACCAAGACCCCAAAAGTGCAGACGGAACCCCGCTGCAAAATGAAACCTACCAAGCCCGCTTTTTAGAAATTACCACCGAAATATTATATGCCTTTTCTTTGGTTAATCCCAAACCTATACCAGACGTGCTTTAAGACCTCCTCTTCGCAAGTTTTTCAACAATCGTAATGGTGATGACGTGCGTTTTGGATTAACCAAACGATCACCTTGATGGATAGTAGGTTTTCCTAAACGCCGCCATGCCATTGAGAAATGGTGTAGAAAATCTAATAATTGCACCATTAGAATAAATCATGTCAATTCAGATAAATTAATTCGTTTCATCACAGCAACGTAAAATCTACAATGCACATTATTTTTAGCAAGAGGTTGTGTAAGAAGTGTTATCGCTTATTTTTTTGGGACGGTATTTACCCTAACAGCAATTTAAAACCCATTAGACACATTGATTTAACAGGACGATCTATTTGTACAAACTCACGTAAAAAATATATTTTAGAAGTTATCTTGGGTATTAACATAGAATAAGCATTATATCTCAATCAAAAAAGTATTATTTTCACCCGTACAAGCCTTCAGGCACGACCTCTATCAAATATGAAACGATCTTTAGCACTCATTGCCTTCTTTTTTTTCGGAATGTCTGAGCTTTTTGCACAATCCGAATCCACCATAACGGAAGCCAGAACTCTGATCGGGGAAGGTAGTTACGCAACGGCCATTCAAGTACTACTTAAGGCCATTGAGAGCGGTGAGAAGTCGCCGGAGATACTCCATTGGCTGGGAGTAGGTTATCATTCTGCCCTTCAATTGGAACAAGCTGTTGCGGCTTTTGACGAAGCCTTAGCCATGCGCCCAACGATCCGCACATACCTTAGTTTGGGGCGTAGCCTCACCTCATTGGGGCGTGGCGAGGACGCCTTGGGTGTCTATGACAAGGCATTGCAGATAGACTCTACGCACCAAGCGGTGATGATCGAAAAAGCTCGGCTCCATGCCGGACTACGGGAGTTTTCCCAAGCGGCAAGGTATTATCAGAAACTCATCAAACGCGACTCCTTAAATCCGTATTTGCTCCTACAGTTGGCAGATTGTTACAAAGGGCTGGGGGATGCAGATGCCGCTATAGTTGGTTACGAACAGGTTCGGCGAATAAGGAATAACCAATTAAGGCCCTATTTAGAGCTTTTCTCGTTGTACAATGCACGCCAAGCCTACCTTTCTTCTTTGCGGGTCTTGAACGATGGCTTGCGGGCGATGCCAAATAACACCATCTTACTCAAACGCAGTGGAGACCTATACGCAATTCAGGAGCAATACAAAGAAGCATTGGCAGAATATGAGGCAGCTTTTGCGCTCAAGGATACTTCCCTCTCGTTACTTCGCGCAAAAGGCATTGCACATTATCGTTTAGGGCAATACGAAAAGGCAATACCGCTCTTGACCAAGGCCGTAGCAGCGAGCGAAAATGCCGGATTAGACCAAGTGGCTGCCTTTTACCTTGGTGTATCGTACCAACAACTAAAGCGTTATAACGAGGCGATGGGGCTGTGGGACAAACTCTATACGGAACTTGCCAAAGGGCTTTTACCGGATGTACTGAACCAAATGGGGAAAAATTACGATAGCCGAAACTTATCCCAAAAAGCCAAAGAAACCTATGAATTGGCCTATAAAATTGATCCAGCCAATGTGGATGCCTTGTTCTTTTTGGCCGTTTGGCATGACAATAAGCAACTCAAAAATAAAGCAATCTCGTACTTTGACCAGTTCTTGCGAGGCTCTGGCGGAAATCAGATTTACATAGCATTGGCCAAACAACGCCTCGCAGAACTTCGCCCACCGAAGTCCAGTACCTCCCCTACACCCAATATGAGACAATAAATCGGCGTGCAATCTTTGGGGGATTCTAACATGCGATTTGGGTCCATCAGGCGGTTCAGGACGGTCTCTTCCTGCGGGCAGGGATACCTCTAAGGCGACTATATCTAACAACAAGTTGGTTAAACCTATTATTTACCCATGGGTTGAAACAGGTGCTTATCCGCCCAGAATGTTCCGAAGGGCACAATAGACGCAATAAAAGACTTGGCAGCCCAATCCATGGAGCGGCTTTCTTCGTACCATACAAGTGCTACATACAGTATAAAAAACACGAACAAAACGCCGTGTGCCGTCCCAAGCAGCCGGACAGCTTCGGGTATTTCCCAAACATACTTGAGTGGCATGGCCACAAACAACAAGATCAGATAAGACCAACCTTCTATAAAGCCGATTACACGCAACCGACCAAGGTTGTTTTTAAGGAGTGAAAACATATTTTGGGGGTTATGGAGACTTGCAAATTACCAAAAAAGGATGTTCGAACCTTTAAAAGCGGATTAAAAGACTGTGTCCCCTTGTGAATAATGGGTGGATGGCCGTGGTCTTGAAAAGCACTCATAAAAAAAGAGGTTTGCAGCAACGCAAGACCTCTTAAAATGGGGCTTTCATGACGATCTGTGAAAGACAAATTTTTCAGCTTCGTTGATAAATCAGCTTCGTTGATAAATCCGACTTTCGTAAGGGGCTAAGGTGTGTGGCGAGCCTTCGTTTAGATTGCATAAACATAAGGTATAACCCGTTGTGTCTATTGGCAGGTCTTGAGTCGTTTTGCCAAAGTTAACAACTACCAAGAAGCACGCACCTTCAAAAGTACGGGTATAAGCCCAAATTTGTGCGTGGTTGGGCAAGACATCTTCATTGGCTCCATATGTTAAAGCAGGATTGGCCTTCCGCAAGGCGATCAGTTGGCGGTAATAATGGAAGATGGAGTCGGGATCGGCCAAGGCGGCTTCCACATTAATTTCGGTATAATTGGGGTTTACTTTTAGCCAAGGCGTACCTGTGGTAAATCCGGCTTGGGGTGCTACATTCCATTGCATGGGGGTTCGGGCATGGTCGCGAGCAATGATATTGGCATTGGCAAGATAAGCGGCAGCATCGGCTCCTTTTTCTTCCACAAACTCCTTATAATTGTTCAAGACCTCCACATCATTAAACTCCTCAATCGTATGAAAGGGGCAGTTTGTCATCCCTATTTCATCGCCTTGGTATAAGTAAGGTGTTGCCCGTTGGGTGAGTAGCAAGGTGGCAATCATTTTGCCCGAAGCCTTGTGGTGTACCAAGTCTCCAAATCGGGAAAGTACACGCGGGTTATCATGGTTCCCAAAATACATGGTATTCCAACCTTGATCGCCCAAGGCCCGATCCCATTTGTAAAAAACAGCTTTAAGCTCTTGTAAATTATAATCTTGCCAGCCATTTACGAAAGTATGCGGATTCCGAACCGTCACATGGTCGAAGTGGTAAATGGTTTGAAGTTCGTTGCGGTTCTCACCAACGTATGACAGGGCTTGTTCTGCTGTTACCCCAAACGACTCGCCTACCGTCATACAGTCATATTTCGACAAAACCTCGCGATTCATCTCTTGCAAGAACTCATGCACACGAGGGCCATTGGCGTACACGGTAAAATCACCAAACCGCCCTTCTGGATAAGGTGGAAAAGCTTGGTCTTTGGAAATAAATGTAATGACATCCATCCGAAAGCCATCCACGCCCTTGTCTAACCAAAAGCGCATCGCCTTATACACTTCTTGGCGAAGTTTGGGGTTTTCCCAGTTGAGGTCTGGCTGTTCTTTAGTAAATAGATGGAGGTAATACTCGCCCGTCGTTTCGTCCAAGTCCCATACAGAACCTGCAAAAAACGAGCGCCAATCATTTGGAGTTTGCCCATTGACAGGAGGCCGCCAAATGTAATAATCACGGTATGGATTGTCTTTAGCCGTGCGAGCTGCTTGGAACCAAGCGTGCTGGTCGGAGGAGTGGTTCACCACCAAATCTATGATGAGCCTAATCCCGCGTTCGTGCAAGCCTGACAAGACGGCATCGAAGTCCTCCATTGTGCCAAACTCATCCATGATTTCAAGATAATTGCTAATGTCGTAGCCATTGTCCGCATTAGGTGATTTAAAATGCGGACTAAGCCATACAACATCCACGCCTAAGCTCGCTAAATAGTCTAATTTTTCTAAGATGCCGCGCAAATCGCCAATGCCATCCCCGTTTGTATCCTTAAATGATCGGGGGTAAATCTGATAGACAATGGCTTCTTTCCACCAAGTTTTTTGCATGAGAACCAAAGGGATTAAGTGAGGGGTACCAAAAAGCAGCTTCTCTTAAAAACCGCTCTAAACGTGAAGATACAACTTCATAAACCCTCCTCATGGATGTCCGTCTGCATCGGAAGGGCTTCTTCTTTAGGTTCTACAAAACTTCACAAATACAACAGGTCTTGTTTCAGACAGACTTGGTTAAAAAAATGCAGCGTTTAGCCTTGCCAGCGGCTTCGGTCTAAGGAGCGATACTGAATAGCCTCGGCCACATGCTCGGCCAAGATATTGGGACTTGCGGCCAAGTCAGCGATGGTTCGGGCAACTTTTAGCACCCTATCATAGCCGCGTGCCGATAGGCCCAACCGTTGGATGGCCATCTTGATCAGTTGGGTTCCGGTATTGTCCAAGATCGCATGTTTCCGAACAAGCCGTGCGCCCATCTGTGCATTACAATAGACGCCGGTTTCATTTGCAAATCGTTGTTGTTGGAGTGTGCGTGCGGCTTCTACTCTTGCCCGAATGGTGGTACTGGCCTCGGAGGCGGTACGACTGTGCAATTCATCAAAGGGTACAGGTGTCACCTCGATGTGCAGGTCTATTCTGTCCATTAGTGGGCCTGATATTTTGGCCAAATACCGCTGCACCTGAAAGGGCGAACAGGTACATTCCCGCTTTGGATTGTTCAGGTGGCCACAGGGACATGGATTCATACTCGCAATGAGCATAAACCTTGCGGGATAGTCCACTGCATATCGCGCCCGACTGATTGTGATGTGGCCATCTTCAAGTGGTTGACGGAGGACTTCAAGCACTTGGCGGTTAAACTCCGGCAATTCGTCCAAAAAAAGAAGCCCATTGTGCGCCAAAGATATTTCTCCGGGTAGCGGGTTGGAGCCGCCCCCACAAAGTCCGGCATCGGAAATGGTGTGGTGTGGTGCACGGAATGGACGTGTAGCAATGAGACCATGCTTGGAACGCAACTTCCCACCAACCGAATGGATTTTGGTGGTTTCGAGGGCTTCATCGGGAGTGAGTGGAGGCAATATGGTGGAAATACGCTGGGCAAGCATCGTTTTTCCTGCTCCCGGTGGCCCCACCATAAGGGCATTATGCCCACCTGCGGCGGCCACTTCAAGGGCGCGTTTTACGTTTTCTTGCCCGCGTACATCGGACATGTCCACGGTATAAATTTGGGCTTCTTCGAAAAGCGCCTCTAAATCTCGTGTAAAAGGCTGTATCTCTTCGCGTCCGGTCAGGTGGTGGAAGGCTTGGCGAATGTGTTGTATGGGAAAGACCTGAATTCCTTCTACAACCGAGGCTTCGGCGGCATTTTCAGCCGGAATGAGCAAGTTGGTACGGCCTTCGTTGCGGGCTTGGATGGCGATCGGCAGGATTCCCTTTACAGGTCGGAGAGCGCCATCAAGCGCCAATTCGCCTAAGATGCAACAGTGGTCTAATTGGTCTTGGGATATTTGAGCATCGTGGGCGGCTAATAATCCCAATGCAATCGGAAGGTCATAAGCTGCACCTTCTTTTCGGACATCTGCCGGAGCCAAATTAATGGTAATTGCGCCATGTGGGGTCTCTAAGCCTGCATTTTTGAGGGCTGCCCAAATGCGGTCTCGACTTTCTCGGACAGCACCATCCGGCAATCCAACAACCGTATATCGTGGTAGCCCATTGGCAATATTCGTCTCGATCTCGATAGGGAAAGCGGAAATGCCTTGAACGGCACTGCTCCAAACATGGGAAAGCATGGGCTTATGATTGGGTGTCTAAGGAAATTTCCCGAATAGACACCATACGGCAACGCTTTATAACCTATGGGGCTGTTCTGGGTTTTTAGCGCTGTTTTTCAAGCAAGCCACCTACTTTGATCCAATCTCGGAGGGCTGTATAAGGGATTGTCACTCCGAAGTCGCCGAGGGCATACGCACCAATTTCGTATGGATCGAACTTTACAAATAGGCTCGTGCTTTTGAGTGCCACATTTCGGTAATTTTCCGCCTTCGGCGCCGTCCCATTTATCAATGATTCGTCATTGGGATTGTCGGCAAAGCGTTCGTCTTTACGCAGTTCTTCGCGTACCAAGTTGGAAAGCGGTTTAAGGAAGCCGGGCTTGAATAAATCCTCCAAACGCACTTCATTCCCCGTCTGAAGGTTTATGGTAACGGTTTTAGAATAATGATTGGGATGTGCACCACCCGAATTTACATAGATGCCATATTGAACCGAAACCAATTGTGGTGTTACCCAAATGTCGTCATACGAGATTTCCATTTCGTACATCTGGACTACGCTCTCTGCATCTGGTGGATTTTGTTCGGAGTCGCGGACAAATTCGTCCACCATAGGCTTGATGGCTCCTAAGAGGATTAGGTTTGCACGAGATTGAGCAATAGTGTTCCTCATCCCACTCAGCACTGGATAGGCCCATTGAGCCGTGTAAAATTTACCTTTTCGGAGGCCTTCTTTTTTGGTTACCGTCGGAGCATTTATTTCGTAAGCACTTGTTTTTGCAGGATTTTTTGGCATAGCATTAGGTTCTATACGCAGCCGGAACGGAAACGAACGCCCATTGCCCTCCCATGTCCCCTTCAACTCGTCTTTCTGTAAAACACCAGAAAAAGTACCTGTTTTTTTACCTGCTGGGTCAAATTCAGAAAGACGTAATTCGCCGTCTATGATCTGGCCTTGCACCTGTAACTTTCCGCCATTACGGGTATATTGATAAGTTCCGCTTAGGGTATTCCCAACACGCCGCAGTGCCATCGTAATGGGTAAACGACCATCTATATCGCCCGATAATTGGACGTTTTCGGGCAAAGGTGCTTGTGCCGAACTGGGTGATGAGGGCGTTTCTGTTGGGGTACAAGCGGTAAAAAGCCAAACCAACAACAAGAGAAGCAAAGGAATGGATCGCAACTTCATGAGTTTTTATAAATATGGTGATGCAGAAATGTATTCTAAGGTGTTTTGCCCCAGATCGCAAGTGAATAGCCCAAGCGAGTCTTAAAATTTTTATCATCTCTGTTTCAAATGTGGAACGAAGCACAAAGGCAAGTGTTCAAGTCCGCTATTTACCGCATGTTCTATCCAACAAAAAAATGAGTAAAAACGGTCGGGTTTTGGTTGCCATGAGTGGTGGCGTGGATTCTTCGGTAGCGGCGGCCTATCTGCAAGATCAAGGCTACGAGGTGGTGGGCATCACCATGAAGACGTGGGATTATGCGTCCAGTGGTCTAAGCAATGCACCCAAGAAAGAGGTGGGATGCTGTACCATCGGTTCTATGAACGATGCCAGAGGCGTGGCTGTCAAAATGGGTTTCACCCACTTTGTCGTAGATATTCGCGAAGAGTTTGGCGACTGGGTGATCAATCGCTTTACTGGAGATTATATGGCTGGACGCACGCCCAACCCTTGCGTTTTGTGTAATACCCATATTAAATGGACGGCTCTGCTCCGCCGTGCGGATGATTTAGACTGTGCATTTATTGCGACAGGGCACTATGCCAATGTGCGCAAGCATGAGGAAACTGGGCGTTGGGTTTTGTATAAAGGCTTAGACGAAAACAAAGACCAATCTTATGCACTTTGGGGTCTTCCCCAAGAACAACTTTCGCGTTCCATTTTCCCATTGGGTCAATTTACCAAGCCCGCCATTCGTGAGATGGCACGGGAATATGGGCTTTTACGGGTTGCGGACAAGAAGGACTCCTACGAGATCTGCTTTATTCCCGATAACGATTATCGCGGTTTTTTAAAGAGACGAAATCCAGAAGGCATCGCCGCCATTGGAAAAGGAAAATTTAAGCTATCGAACGAGAAGGTCGTTGGCGAACACGAAGGCTATCCGTTTTATACCATTGGGCAACGAAGAGGCTTAAACATTGCCCTTGGCGAACCTATTTATGTGACGCGGATAGATGCACAAACGAATACGGTTTACCTTGGCCCAAAGGAAGAACTATTACAAAAAGCCCTCACCGCCCGTGAAGTCAATTTTGTGAAGTATGCCAACCTACATGAAGAGCGTGCCGTATCCGCCAAAATACGGTATAAAGACGAGGGCGCACCAGCTTTGGTTTGGCAAACGGGCGAGGACGAAATTCGGGTGGTTTTTGCAGAAAATCGGTCAGCCATTACCCCCGGACAATCGGTGGTGTTGTATGAAGGAGCGGACGTCGTGGCTGGAGCGTGGATCCGGCAGGCACAAACTGTTTAAAAACGTTCCGCAACCAAATCGTAACGACACGACAAACGGTTTCATTTGCAAAAGTAGGCTATGGGTATAGACTTATAGCCGTTTTCTTGCTTGGCTTTTCCGGCCTAAGGTCTTATCTTTTCAAGACTCACTGTCTTCCGATACCAGCAACAAGCCTCCTTTATAGTGCCAAATGTGCCCATAACACAATTGCTCCAACATGTTCGGGCCGGTGACCCCAGCTCTCATGCACAGCTCTTACCTTTGATCTACGAAGAATTACGGCATATTGCGCACCGCCAGTTGTCCAACGAGCGTGCCAATACCCTCATGACCACCGATTTGGTACACGAGGCGTGGTTGCGCTTGGTGGATGCACCACTGCACAGCCTGAATGATCGGCTGCACTTTTTTGCCGTAGCTTCTCGCGCCATGCGTCAGGTTTTGGTGGATGCTGCACGGCGACGCAAAGCGGGTAAACGTGGAGGCATCTCCCAAGCCTCGATGCCCATCGAAGAAGCCGCAGACTGGCTGTCGGAACAAAAATCGGTGGCACTTCTGGCCTTGCACGAGGCTTTAGAGCAATTACAAGTGATGGATGAGCGAATGGCACGTATTGTGGAACTCCGGTATTTTGGCGGGCTCACCATCGCAGAAACCGCAAAACTCCTTCAAATATCGGACTCAACGGTAAAGCGAGACTGGGAAACGGCCAAGGTCTGGCTCTTTTCCGAATTAAAAGGGATTCCGTTGGATTTATAGCTGCGGATTAGGTCATGACAACCACTTGCGCCTTTATGGCAATACAAGAGAATGCCCCACAATAGGCAGATCTTGTATGTGCTTATGTTGTTAACCCTAAACAAGTCCAGCACGTTTTAAGCTTTCCTTGGGTTACATGTTATACACCAATGGTCTCGGTACTACATATAAATAGCACCTTCTATCGCTTCGCAGCTCCTGATTTGGTATTATCCCCGATCCAATTGCGCCTTAGCCGCTAATGCGACCGCCTCGGCAGTAATGCCAAAATTGCGGTACAGATCGTCAATCGGCGCAGAAGCGCCAAACCCTTTCATACCTACAAAATGGCCTTGAGAGCCCAAGTAGCGTTCCCAGCCAAAGCCAGTAGCAGCCTCGACGGCTACTCTTGCTTTAATTTCGGGTGGTAAGACAGATGTCTTGTAATCCTCATCTTGCGCCTCGAACAATTCCCAACTTGGCATAGACACCACGCGACTGGAAATCCCATCTGTTTGAAGGAGTTTCTGTGCCGCTATAGCAAACTGCACCTCCGACCCAGAAGCCAATAGCAATACTTGCGGAGCGGGAGCATCCGAAAGAATGTACGCACCTCTTTCCACACCCTCGCCCGATGAAACGACGGCAAGCCCTTGTCGCGAGAGGGCAAAAGTAACAGGCAAGCGGCTTTGTACCGCATATTTCCAAGCCGCAACCGTCTCGTTGGCGTCTGCTGGCCGGAAAGTAACCACATTGGGCATAGACCGAATGGAAGCCAAATGCTCTACGGGTTGGTGCGTAGGGCCATCTTCTCCCAGCCCAATGCTATCGTGGGTGAATACAAAAAGTGAGGGGATCTCCATCAGTGCTGCCAACCGGACAGCTGGCCGCATATAATCCAAAAAGGCTAAAAAGGTGCCGGTATAAGCCAATAAGCCGCCGTGCAAAGTAATGCCATTTACAATAGCCCCCATTCCGTGTTCGCGTACCCCAAAATGCAAATAGCGTCCACTAAAATCTTCGCGCGTTATGCTAACATCTGCTTTAGCACGGGTATTGTTGGAAGGTGTAAGATCCGCTGAACCGCCTAACAGGTTTGGAATAGCGGTTTTTAGGGCATTCAGCGCATGGCCAGATGCTTCTCGCGTGGCCATTTTGGTTCCCATTTCAAACGTTGGAAGTGCCTCCTCCCAGTTCGATGGCAACTCTCCAGCCATCGCACGATCCAGTTCCAAAGACAATTCGGGATTGGCTGCACGATAATCTTCCATCAAATCCTCCCATTCTGTTTGGCGCTTTTGACCTTTAATACGCACCATCAGCATATGATCAAAAACATCATCCGGAACATAAAATTCGGGGCCAACAGGCCAGCCGAGTGCTTCTTTGGTGAGTCTTATCTCATCGGCGCCAAGTGGGGAGCCATGCGCACTGGATTTACCTTGCTTGTTGGGGCTTCCAAAGCCGATCTGGGTTTTACATGCAATCAGCGTCGGTCGTGTTTGATCTGCTTTAGCGGCATCTATTGCGGCCAATACCTCATCTGGATTGTGGCCATCGGCTTTCAGAACCTGCCAGCCATATGCCTCAAAGCGTTTGGGGACATCCTCGGAAAACGAAAGCGCAGTGGGGCCATCAATCGAGATTCCGTTATCATCATACAGTACCACCAATTTTCCGAGCCCCAAATGTCCTGCAATCGCACAAGCCTCATGCGAAACGCCCTCCATCAAGTCTCCGTCAGAAGCAATGACGTAGGTGTAATGGTTGATGACCGGATGTGTTGCGGTATTGTACCGTGCCGCCAAGTGACGCTCGGCAATGGCCATTCCCACCGCAGTAGAAATCCCTTGTCCTAACGGCCCAGTGGTCATTTCCACACCCGGCGTATGACGATACTCTGGATGGCCTGCCGTTTTGCTCCCCCACTGCCTGAAATTACGGATTTGATCCATAGACACGTCGTAGCCTGTTAGGTGAAGTAGGCTATACAACAGCATGGAGCCATGCCCGGCGGATAGGACAAAACGATCACGGTTAAACCAAAGTGGATCCGCCGGATTGTGACGCATACGCTCAGTCCAAAGTACGGAAGCCGCGTCCGCCATTCCCATTGGCATACCGGGATGTCCAGAATTTGCCTTCTGAACGGCATCTACCGAAAGAAAGCGTATGGTATCGGCACAACGACGGCGCAGGTGAGCCAGTTCTTGCATATGAATTATCGGGTGCTAAGGTTATGAAGCATTATTTTTTGAAAAACTACGGCCTCCGGCGGCACGATGCTGTTAAAGGATGGGGAATTACCAAAACAAAAAGCACTCACTTTTTGAGGTAAGTGCTTACAAACAAGGTGGTACTGGCAAATTTCGGGTCTATTTTTTCAACAAAACCCCATCGGCCAAGAATCCCCAAGAAGTTTTAGGTTGGGTAATGGCATCAATCTCGGATTGTGGTTTGCCTTCATCTTCTGCCAAGTGCCGTAGATGCTCGACCGATTCTTCTTTTTTCTCGAAGATACCAGAAGCGACAATTTGGCGTCCTGCAATGTCTTTGGGCATAAAGAAGGCATAATCTTTAAAGGTGACACGGATGGATTCGCCATCAGCACGTTTTAGGGTCATCCAACAGCCTTTGGCCTGACAAACTTTTTCCACCTCTCCTTTTACCACTACACTTTTACCGGGCTTAGATTGTGCATCTGCCAAACCTTGTGCTACTGTAATGGCGCCACGTAATTTTACCGGAACCAATCCAATGTGTTCATAACCGGAAGGTGCTGTTATCTTTTTTGAGCCATCAGCGTTTTGTATCGCGGAGCCACTACAAGCTGCCAAGCCCAGCATAAGCCCCAATATCAGAAACTGTCGCATTGTTCAAAATGGTTTTGTTTAGAGGTATTTCAATCTTTTAAGATACATCTTTTTCACAAAGGGTGTAGCGTTGCCCTTTAAAAAATGGCAGAATAAAGCTTATGGCCAGTCATGCTCCTACAAGACCGCAGCTCGTTTCCGAGGAATGAATACGGCCATCAACAAGCAAATACATTCTATTTTTTCACTTTTGAGGTAATTTTAGACACTTTTTTCATCACAGCCTTTTCTTTTTAGGTCTCCTACATGTCCTTGGGGTATATTGTTGAAGACAGTCAGGAGCTTCCTAAGTAGGCCGGATGGTTTGATTTCGCAGGTGAATGGTGTAACCTTTATGGAAACCAAAGCGGCAAATACGGTGTATTCTGACCATAAAATGTGCGTAGTGCATACGCCCCATCTTTTAGACCCTAAAAAACATGCGCATCCAACAAAAGTTACGCGTTTACTTGCTCTTTTTACCCTTGCTGTTATTTTTTGCGGAGCAGACCGAGGCCCAGTATTTCAATTTCGGAAAAAACCGGGTCAATTATGGCAATCATGTATGGTCCTACATCCAGTCCAAACATTTCGATGTGTATTACTACGAAGGAGGTGCCTATTTGGCACGCTTTACCGCAGACGCAGCGGAGGACGCATACAACCAAATCACCAAGGACTTTAACCATGAGATTTCCGACCGAATTACCATCATGGTGTATCAGAGCCACAACGATTTTGCGGTGAACAATGCAGCCCCCTTACCCGATAATGCAGAAGGGATTGGTGGGGTGACAGAATTGTACAAAAACCGTGTCATCATACCTTTTACAGGGGATTATGCGGACTATCGGCGGCTCATTCATCATGAACTTACCCACGCCGTTGTAAACGATATGTTTTATGGCGGCTCTATTCAAAACGTGATCCAAAACCGTATTCAACTGAATATCCCGCTTTGGTTTAACGAAGGCATTGCCGAGTATCAGGCACAAGGCTGGGATACCAACTCGGACATGTACGTTCGGGAAGCCATTCTAACGAATCAGTTAGACCGCATTGAACAGTTGGATGGGTATTTTGCCTACCGAGGTGGTCAAAGTGTTTGGGATTATATATCGGAACAATATGGCCGCGAAAAGATTGGCGAGATCATGCAAAAATTGCGACTCACGCGATCGGTCGAAAGTGCGTTCAAGCAAGCAACAGGTCTTTCGTTGAAGGAACTCTCGGAGCGGTGGCAATCCTCCCTGAAAAAAGTGTATTGGCCAGAAGTTGCGATTCGGGAAGACCTCAACGATACAGGCAAACTGCTCATCAGCCGCGAAAAAGGCTTTCTTTACACGTCCGCCGCCGAGATATCGCCACAGGGAGACCAAATGGTCTTTATCTCGACCCGTGACGGCCTTTTTGATGTCTTTTTGGCCAGAACCAGCGATGGCAAAGTCATTCGTCGGCTTGCCAATGGCCAAGACAACAACCGCTTCGAGAGCCTAAAAATCCTATCGCCGGGCATTGCATGGAACGCTGCCGGAACCCACATCGCCCTACCTGCCAAAAGCAAGGCAAGCGATGTGATACAGGTCATGGACGTTAAAACCCGCAAAACCAAAGAATATCGTATTCCAGATGTAGATGCCATTATCTCCATCGCATGGCATCCGAAACAAGATGCTATGGCGATCTCGGCCACGAAAGACGCACAGAGCGACCTCTACTTGTTGGATCTGAAAACGGGCGAGGCAAAAAATCTGACAAACGATGTCTTTAGTGATCTGGAGCCAGAGTGGGCGCCAGATGGTTCATTCTTGGTTTTTCACTCTGATCGCGGGAGCCATACCCGTTTGGCCATGTACCAGCCGCAGAACTTCAATATGATGAACCATAACTACGCCCAAAACGATCTCTATAAACTCGTTATAGGACAGGGTGAAGTCATGCGCATTACCCAAGACGAAAAATGGGACGAGAAAAGCCCCGTTTTTGGAAATGATCCCAACCTATTAGCCTTCATCTCCGACCGTAACGGAATCCCAAACCTTTATGCTAAAAACCTAACTACGGGCGAGGAAAGACCGTTGACCAATGTGATTACCGGCATAACCCAAGCCTCCTTATCCGCAGATGGCAAAAAGGTGGTTCTCAATAGCTTGGAAAAAGGGACGCCCTCCATCTATCTCTTAAAAGACCCCTTTAGCCGTATGAAAACAAATGATTCCCTTGTTCCGAATGTGTGGGCACAGCGGGTGACACAAACCACAGATCCGAGGACGCCAGCCCTTGCCATGGTGGACAAAGACCTGATCCAAGCAAACCCATTTTTGCGGGATGCCACCGATGGCAATCCATTCCCTTATAAATCCGACCGTCCGGGAAATATTTTTTCGCGCATAAAAGCCTCCATGGGAAGCACGCCGGGGGTACGAAATGTGCCTGATAATACCTCGCCCGTACCCACAAAACCAGAAGCAGGGAGCACCCCCAGCACCGGTACAACACCAAGCCCAACGCCTACCCGAACTTCTGCCAAGCCGGACACCACACATTATGGTGGAAAACGGGTGGATTTTCGGAATTATGTCTTCAACAACTCGTTCGATACAGCAAATAAAGACCGTTTGCCAGAAGACCTAAACCGGTTTGACCCAACCGACAATGTGGACTCTACGGGAGCATACCGCGACAAAAAGTATAAACTAAAGTTCACCACCGACCTCATCAATGGCGCTGCCGGATACAGTACCCTCTATGGGGTACAAGGCAATACCACTTTTGCGTTCTCGGATGTAACGGGCGATCACCAATTGGTATTGGCAACCAACTTGATGGTGGATTTGCGAAATTCAGATTACCTCCTGGCCTATACCTACCTCCCTAAACGCATAGATTGGACGATGGTCGGGTATCATAATGCCAACATCATTGCCCTAAGCGACAATACCCAATATGGATATAGCTACTACCGTTATCGCTCATTTGGTGGCGGGGTAATGGGTTCTTACCCCATTGATAAGTTCCGACGAATAGAAGGAACCTTGTCTTTGGCCTCGCTCCGCCAAACCAACATCAGTTACTTTAATGTTCCTGTCGAAATTCGCTCTTATCTCTATCCGTCCATTTCTTACCAAAAAGATGTGACAGTGGATGGTTATACCTTTCCGGTAAGTGGTTATCGTTACGGAATCACCTTCCAAAGTTCACCTTTTAGTTTTGGATCGGACAAACAAGTCCGGTTTGGAACGGTTCTCGGTGACTTCCGCTACTACAAATCGCTGATGTCTCGGTATTATACCTTGGCCGTTCGGCTATCCGGCGGCCACTCCTTCGGGAAAACGCCCCAGTTGTTCTATACCGCAGGTACGGGTAGCTACTGGATCAACCGCAGCTTTGATAGCCAGAACGATTTCCCCATCTTAGACGTGGCCGATTTTGAGTTGGCGCTGCCGGTTATGCCGTTACGTGGCTTTGATGTCACCAACCAATATGGTTCAACATTTGGCTTGGTCAACGCAGAATTCCGTTTCCCACTCATCGCCGCACTACTCCCCGGCCCCATTCCAGTGATTCCACTCTACAACATCCAAGGCGTAGCCTTTGTGGATGCCGGTTCTATTTGGGGCGGGCGGAACGAAAACAATCCAAGGTTTAATCTCTGGAAAACAGATGCCACCGGAAGCCGTGTATTCGACGACGTTCGCGCCAGTGCGGGTCTTGGTATTCGGATTATTGCGTTGGGCTACCCGATTCAGTTAGACTGGGCATGGCCCTACACCGGAAAAGGGTTTGAAAAAAGCCGATTCTTGGTATCGCTGGGCTTAGATTTCTAAAAACCGATCCAACCTCTTGGCCCAAAAGGGGTCTCCGATAAAGAGGCCCCTTTTTATATTAATATGGGTTATGGCTTAATCAAAGCTATCGTCTAACGATACTTCATGGAAGAGGTACAAACATCGCCTCATCAGGGCGGCATGTTCCGACCTACAAGCGTGCGGACACAAGTTCGTGAACCTCAAGTTCCAACAAACGCGAGGATTCACAAAAAGGAGCCAATTCATTTAATCACAACCATTTAAAACCCACAACTCGCTGGATTTGCAGAAATCCTTGGCATATAGCAGAATACTGACCTTACCCTATTGCATAATTCTTTGAAAGGTTAGTCCTTAAGTTTTAGTTGATATTCCTTAAAACCCATAACGCAGGTTAGAAGCGTACTTAGTCCGTTATACGTTCCAAAACAAAAGCTACCTTCCCCGCACGGTATTGAAACTTTTTGGTTTTATCCGCAGCATTAACCAAGTAGTACAAGAGCAGTTTTGCGCCCTCCTTCCGCCAACCCAAATGCCGAACCTGTCTTCTGGTAATGTTGATAAGGGAAAGCACGTCTATATCGGCAGCCGCTAAATCCCCACCGATAACCAATTGGACATGTGTAGCATCCAAACCTTGTACCCGCCCATTCGCCAGAATCGTGAAGAAGGCTTGCACATTGGGTTCTTCTTTGTTCTGCCCAACCACACGATACTTGCCCTTTAAGAGATGCTCCAAATAATAATTGGGCATTACAGCGCCAATCTGCTTATCTGTAACGGCGGCCTTAATGCGAACAAAAGTGTGGTCGGTTCCTGTTCGGTGATTGTGGAAGGAAAGATGGTTTTCGTCCTCCAAGGTCACCGTTGTTGGCTTTTGGGCATCAAATAGGCGAATTTCGAGCTGGTTAGGTTTTTTGACCTGATAAGAAATTGCCCCCGACTCGAAAGTGCCATTTTGCACGTAAACCGAGTCCGCACGGTCAGTAAAAATGAGTTCAATGGGCAATGTTTGTGTGGCGAGGAACGTACCATTCTTCAACACCACCTGACGAGTCCCCTCATCTATCCAGTTTCCAGTCCAGTTTGTTGCCGTTAAAGGGGTTTCGGGCGTATTTTTACATCCGAGAACGAACCCGGAAAAGAAGAAGAGCAAGCGCCACATTGGTTTCATTGTTGTTGAATAAAAGCGAAGTCACAAAAAACGGCCAAAGGTTAGGGCCATTGTAGTCGTGCAAATATACGCATCCATCCAAACAAATTGCATGAGCATGTTCCAATGGAAAAACAAAAAAGCCACCGGAAAAAGGTGGCCTTTCGGAGACAAAAATGGGCCTTTTGAACTGATTCTTTAGATAAAAATGCTTTATTGCTTGCGTCGTAGGCCCCACGGCGACACGAAGGCATCTATAAAAATAGACGCACCCGTCGTACTGGTTGTGGTAGCGGTTTTGGCAGTTTCTTTCCCTGAAACCGCCTGCCCGCCACTCCGCATAAGTACAGCGGCAACTGCGGCGGCCTCGTCCATTCCGGCATCATCTAACGCAAGAACGGCTGGGGTGAAGTAAAGCGGCACAAAGTGTGTATCGAAGTTGCCAGACGTAAAAGCATCGTGCTGCATCACAAACTGGCAGAATGGAATGGTGGTTTGTACCCCCACAATCTCATACTCGCGAAGGGCGCGGCGCATGGCTCGGATGGCAGCGGCGCGGGTTTTACCCCATGTACAGAGTTTTGAAATCATCGGATCGTAGTAGATTTGTACCTCCATACCTTCTGCGATACCTGCATCCACCCGCACGTTTGGCCCGCTTGGTGGTTGGTGACGGTCTAAGTGCCCGGGATCTGGTAAGAAGTTGTTGGTGGGATCCTCGGCATAAACGCGGCACTCTATGGCATGACCGCTGATGTGTAGGTCTTCTTGCGTGTAACCCAATGCTTCGCCTTCGGCAACCCGAATTTGCTCGGCAACCAAATCTATTCCGGTGATCATCTCGGATACCGGATGTTCTACTTGAAGACGGGTATTCATTTCCATAAAGTAGAAATTGCGGTTTTTATCCACCAAGAACTCTACAGTTCCTGTGCCTACATAACCACAGGCTTTGGCGGTTTTGATGGCCGCTTCGCCCATTTCTGCCCGCATCTTAGGTGTGAGGATGGAGGAAGGCGCTTCTTCAACCACTTTTTGGTGACGACGTTGGATGGAACACTCCCGCTCGAAGAGGTGAACCACATTCCCATGTTGATCTGCCAATACCTGAAACTCGATGTGGCGTGGCTCTACGATGTATTTTTCCACATAAACACGTCCATCACCAAAGGCAGACAATGCCTCGGATTGTGCAGACTGCATGGCATTTTCAAAATCCTCCACCTTGTGAACGATCCGCATCCCTTTTCCACCACCACCCGCAGAGGCTTTCACCAAGACAGGGAATCCAATGGAAACCGCAATCTGTTTTGCTTCTTCTACGTCGTCAATAGAATCCGTGGTTCCGGGAGCCATAGGCACATTGGCCTCCTTCATCAACAACCGAGAGGTTACTTTGTCCCCCATTGCCTCGATGGCTCCGGTCGGTGGACCGATAAAAATGATGCCTTCTTCGGCACAACGACGGGCAAAGGTGGCATTTTCGGAGAGAAAGCCATAACCCGGATGGATGGCATCTGCACCAGATACTTGTGCCACTTCTAAAATTTTATCCATCACCAGATAAGACTGGTTGGAGGGTGCTGGGCCAAGGAGATAGGCTTCGTCGGCCATTTGGACGTGAAGGGCGGTTCGGTCTGGCTCGCTATACACAGCGACCGATTTTATTCCCAGTTCCCGACAAGTACGAATAACCCGACAAGCGATTTCGCCACGGTTGGCAATGAGGATTTTCTTGATCTTGGGCATAGGAGGGGGCTTTGTACATCCCGATTTCGTGGAATACGTCGTCGGAACGTTAGATGATTGAACGAAATTTAAGGAGGGGCAGGGTTTTGAAAATTACAACATTGGCTCGGTACTATGCTGGTTCATGAATTAATTCAACGTGGAATTTTAGGCAGTTACGTTTGAAAGATTCAAGGAGTTATGGCGAAGTTGGCCTTATGATGCTATACGCTCATAAAAATCGCTGGCTCCTATGACATCCCTTTTTACACGCTCTTGGAGGAAGTGCCAGATCAGGCCAAGAATGCGGGTATCCCTTGCTCATATTTTATCTCACGCCTTGCTTCAAGTCATAAAGACAATAACTGGGGTACGCCTAAAGGATAAAAGGCGAAAATGACGTATTTTGAGGTTGTTCACGCACCCAAAAACATCCATTGTCCTTATATGGAACAGATCAAACAAATGATGACTCCCTTGTTGAACAAGATTGCACAAAAAAACAAAAACACCTACCATAGAACTTTTGTTTTTCTTTTGTGTTTAGGGCTTACAGCTTGTTCGGGGTCTAAAAATCAGTCCACCCTACCGCCAGAAACCAGCCCTATCGCTACCAAATCACCACAAGAAAAGGAAGTACTTAAATCCAACTTCCAACTGGCAAAAGAAGGGATTCAAGAAAAATTGACCATGATCATGACCATGCCACAGTTGGCCAAGCGAGCTGCCTTATGGAAAATGGACTCCTTAGTGGTGCATGATGAAAAGAGGGTGATTGAGCTAAAAATGAATGATGGCATGGGATATGTTCCCTACAGAGAAGAGCAGGTGGAACGAATTTATAGCGCATTCAAAACGGTTTTAACCCCAATTTATCCCGAATATGACGTCCAGATAACCGTTTTAGGACAACCTTTGCAAGAGTTAATCCCGAACATTTATAGAAACCAAACCCCAAAAGATGCCTCAAGATTACCAAAAAATGACCTCCGAGGCAGACCCATTGTACAGAATACCAGTAGAATACACCAACCAGAGCAAGGGCTTTTTAATCGCAATATTGCGCTCTGGCACAGTCATGGCTGGTATTACGAGCAAAAGCTAAACCGTTGGGAATGGCAGCGTGCAAGAAGTTTTTTAACCGTAGAAGACCTTTTGCCCTTACAATTTGTCTTGCCCTATGTCGTACCCATGTTGGAAAATGCAGGCGCCCATGTGCTTTTGCCAAGGGAAAGAGACCCCAACCCAAACGAAGTGGTGACGGATAATAATGGCATCTGGTCTAATGCGGCAAACAATAAATCGGTGTATAAAGAACACGGAAGATGGAGCAATGGCGGTGCTGGGTTTGCAATGGGGCAACCTCCCTATCCAGAAGGCGTAAATCCATTCCAATTAGGGAGTTACCGGACAGCAACAACCGCTATAAAACCCAATGCACAAGCAACTTGGACACCAGATGTCCCAGAATCTGGAATGTATGCCGTTTATGTAGCTTATCAATCGTTACCACAAAGTATAGAAGATGCCCATTATACTGTAGAACATGCAGGAGGAAAAACAAGCTTCCTCGTGAACCAAAAAATTGGAGGTGGAACTTGGGTTTATTTAGGAACGTTCCAATTTGATGCAGGACAGCGGGGACGCATCAGCCTTACGAACCAAAGCAACGAAAGCGGTCAATTGGTTACGGCAGATGCCATCCGTTTGGGTGGTGGAATGGGTCTTGCTTTGCGGAATGGAACCACAAGCGGAAGACCAAAATATGTAGAAGGCGCTCGGTATTGGTTGCAATATGCCGGAATGCCAGATTCCTTGGTGTATAATGTTTCTCCACCAAAGGATGATGACTATCGAGACGACTTCCAGAGCCGAGGAGAATGGGTCAATTATTTGCGTGGCGCACCATTTGGGCCAAATAAAAACAGGAGCGCAAAAGGTCTGGGGATTCCGATAGACCTTTCGTTGGCCTTTCATACAGATGCAGGACTGACCACCAATGCCAATGTTATTGGTACGTTACTCATTTATTCCAGTAAAACATCGGGCAACTCCACCATTTTTCCGGATGGGCAATCTCGTTTTGCGAACCGCGACTTTGCAGACATTCTACAAACACAATTAACCGCAGACCTACGCACCCGCTACGACTCTGTTTGGACTCGTCGTGAAATATGGGACAAAGACTATTCGGAGGCTTTCAGGCCCAATGTACCAGCGGCACTCTTAGAGTTGCTTTCTCATCAGAACTTTCAGGATCAGAAATTTGCACAAGACCCCCGCTACCGCTTCGATGTAGGGCGTGCGATCTATAAGGCCATCTTGCGGTTTTTGGCAGGTCAATACGGGTACGATCCGGTGGTACAACCGCTACCACCTTCCCATTTTCGGGTAAAATTAGAAGGCGCAAATGCCTTACTTTCTTGGCAACCAGTAACCGATCCATTAGAAAACACCGCCCTTCCAGACCAATACAGGGTATATATGCGGAAAGGTGACGGGGGTTGGGACAATGGAACGTTGGTGTCTGGAACCCAATATCGTACCGAAAACTTGGAGGCCAATATCGTCTATGCCTTTAAAGTAGCGGGCGTGAACCAAGGTGGAGAAGGCTTTCCAACAGAGGTACTGGCCGTTGGTCGGACGCAAAATACAACTCCAACGGTACTGTTGGTCAATGCTTTTGATCGGGTTTCGCCGCCACATATCTTCAATGAAGGAAAACTCTCTGGCTTTGCACATTGGGAAGACGAAGGGGTTCCGGATGGCATAACGTATGGTTTTACGGGAGATCAATACAATTTTGAAACAGCTTCCGTATGGAGCGATGATGATGCACCCGGGCACGGAGCAAGCCATGCAAACTATGAGGGAAAACCAATAGCCGGAAATACAAAGGATTTTACGAGGCTACACGGAAAAGCACTACTCGCGGCGGGTTACACTTTTGACTCCACAAGCGATGAAGCCGTGATGGACGATGCCTCACTCCTTTTAGGGTACAAAGCAGCAAATTTGGTGATGGGGGAAGAAAAAGAAACCCCTTGGCCAAAACCAAACGGCACAAACCCACCCATAGCCCCCATGTATAAAGCATTTCCAGTGCCCCTCCAAAAAAACCTAACTGCTTACTTAGAGCAAGGCGGAAAAATATTTGCGTCTGGCGCGTACATTGGGACGGATTTGGTAAAAGGAAAATCCAGTACACACCCAGACTTTGCATTTGCTAAAAACACCCTAAG
This sequence comes from Rhodothermia bacterium, assembly GCA_017303715.1. Taxonomy (GTDB): domain Bacteria; phylum Bacteroidota; class Rhodothermia; order Rhodothermales; family UBA2364; genus UBA2364. The sequence goes on from JAFLBZ010000011.1 coordinate 96,901, forward strand.
AATGACGTGGCGCACCGATCATGCCGCTACCACCGGCCAAGTGTACAGCACAGAAACCTCGTTCTTGCCAAGTGGTACGCAACTTCGCTTCGAGACCAAGAGAAATGCTAAAATATATGCCGCAGAAGCCCCCGATGGCATTGAACCCGCAACGCCTGCCGGAAAAACACTCTTTCGGTATAGTGAAAACAACATCAGTGCGGGAATCGGTGAAAAAGGTAGAACAGTGCTGTTGGGCTTCCCGTTCGAGGTCATCACCGATGAAAATACTCGCAACCTGCTTATGAAGGCCGTTTTACAATGGCTGGGGCTGTAATTATGCGATGCGTTAAGCATAACCTGATATTTTTGATGTTCAACTCCGCTCGTGTCAATAATTTTCAAGGCCACGTGCTTAAAACCCATGTTTTAGCTTGGGGTTAAAAGCAACAGTCACCACAAGCAGCTTTAGCCCTGAAGCGCGGGCAGGAAAGCCATTTTAGGGGTTGTAAAAAGCCATCCTAAAGAAAAAAATAAACGATAACACTTTTTACATAACCCCGACATCTTCTACCTACAATCCGGTACTTGAGCCTATCGAAAGCCGATTCCTTAAAATGTATCTAAGAAGAAATAAGACTAATTTGAAAGAACTAACCTGTTTAATAACAATAATTTTAGAATCTACAATTCACGTTAATCATAAATTTGATTTGGACAAAGGTCACCAAAAAAGGGTTGTCAGTTTCCCAACAACCCCGCTAAATTCAGTGAACGTGGCAGATCAATTAAAGCCTGTTCCCGAGACTGCCGGACGTGCATCTTGATTGGCAACTTGCCAAGTAGTTGCAAAAATCATGCGTCCGATATCGGCCATTCGTTTGTATTCAATTTTTTCCGCCTCATCTTCCAAGCCGTGATAGTCTTCATGTGTTCCTGTGAAAAAGAAGATGAACGGTATATTGTGCTTGCCAAAATTCCAATGGTCAGAGCGGCGATAAAATTGGTTTGGATCGTTTTTGTCGTTAAACCGCTCTGAAAGCACCAAATTGGTTCCGGTAAGTTTATTCACTTGGGCATTCAGGTCGTGCAATTCCTGCGAGATGAGTTTAGAGCCAATAATATAGACATAGTTTTTTTCGTCCTTCACCGGATGGGTTGGATCAAAGCGTCCTACCATGTCTATGTTTAAATTGGTAACAATTTTATTTAGGGGAACCGCTGGCTCCTTATCTGCAAAATACTCCGATCCAAAAAGACCTTTTTCTTCCCCTGAGACATTCAGGAAAATAATAGACCGGCGGGGGCGATACCCATCTGCGGCGGCACGAGCAAATGCCTCTGCAATGGCAATCGTGGTAACGGTTCCCGATCCATCATCATCTGCACCATTATAGATATTGTCGCCTTCTTTGGTTGGATCCCATCCTACGTGGTCTAAGTGGCTGGAAACCACCACATATTCATCTTTCAAGTCTGTACCCTCAATCATGGCCACCACATTTTCGGTTTCGGCCAATCGGGTTTGATTTTCCACTTTACCTTTTAATTTTGCGTTAGTCAGTTCAAACACAACTGGTTTTAGCGAACCGTCAATCTCGGCACGAAGGCCCTCGGCTGTTTTGCCTGACGAAGCCAATAATTGATTCGCAAGAGCCGTAGAAATATGTGCAAATGGCGGTATTCTTCGTCCACCACCTCCAGCTTGACCGTCAACAGGTAAGCGAAGTTGTCCCACTTTGCTGCCCAATGCACTGGCTTGTTGTTGTACATAAGCCCCAAATTCAGCACGATCCGAGACAATAAGGAAACCAAGCGGCTGGCCTCCAGAGAATGCCGGCGTCATTTTACTCCACCATTGATTACTCCATTTGGTGGTTTTCCCGTCGGCAGAGAGCAAGCTCTTCCCATCTTTCATCGGCTCTTTGTCAAAGATCATGAGCCACTTACCAGCCCAAGAAATATTGGCCGATTTGAGGGCCGCATAATCATCATATTTACCATCTTCTTTGATGCCATAACCAGCAAATACAACTCCACCCTCAGCCTCCACAGCGGATCCCATTTGCAGGAATACGTTGCCATCCGGACCGGTGGCGCTGTATTGTGCTTTTAAATCTTTACCGCCGATATTGCCGCTTAACTCAAAAGATTTTAGTTTTTCTTCATTGAGCTTATAGGGTTGGAAGTAAGCACGGGGGTCGCGGGCATCGGTCACGCCACTCGTTCCTTTTGGTGGAATGCCCATCCGCTGATACTGTGATGCCAACCAAGCTGCTGCCATGCGCTGTCCAGGAGCAGTGGTCTCGCGGCCTTGGAAGAAGTCGGAGGCATAGAAATAAAGGTGCGAGGCCAGTATTTCGGGCGTGATATAGCCTTGGTACTTCTTCACCAATGCAGGGCTTTGGGTTACAGAAGGCGTTTTGTTACCCGGTTTGGGCAAGTTTTCTTTCGGAATATTCACCCGAACCTGATCGCCGGGCTTGTTCTTGCCTCTGTTCTGTGCAAACAACGCCGAGGCAGATGTCAGCACCAAGACGGCTACTAAGAGAAGTTTTAAACGGTTCATAAAGGTTTTGTGGGATTGTAGAAAAAAGTAACACAAGCAAGACGTTTGCGGGTGTCGTTCGGTTTCAGGAAGATTGAAAGAGCTGACATAACGCAGTTCTACATTTAGACCAAATATTTTTGTTTTCAGGACTTATCTAAACTAAGGCGTTTTCTACACACATAAACAGCTAAGCAGAAGCAGAAAACAAAAAAGGCGCTCCTCTACGGAACGCCCAAAGTACAAAAGATTGGCCAAAAAATCCAAAGATCACACACGGATTACCAAGTGGGGACTTGGTTTTTTTTGATATTGCCATTGCCTTTGATCAGATAGGTAGAAGAATGGTTCATGTTGTCTTTTCCGGATTGCCCATTTTGCCACTCACTGTTTGCAAGCCATTGATCGGTAAAGTAATCTTTCGCACAGTCGTGGTCTCCTAAGACCGTCTTGCCAAATGGGCAGCCGCCCCATTCATTTTTACTCGCCACTGCATCGGCCAAGATGTACGCTTGGCTGGCGGTACGGGATAGCGCGGTATCGGCTTCATCACGCGCCGTTTTTGCGGTCTCGTTATCGTTCCATTCTTTCGCAAACTTCTCGAATTGGTTGGGATAGAAGTTTACGTAGCGTGGTGCAACCACCGTTTTAGCCCCAATGGACTGCCATTCATCTGCCCATGTATTGCCATAACAAGCCACGGTAAAAACCATGCGTATGGGCAAGTTAGTACGTCCAGCATAAGAAGGAAGCCCTGTAATATCCGAGGTAGAAAAGGTGGAATTGCTGCCATACGTTCCCGTACTTGCACGAAACCCACTGGTAGAACCATGCGAGAAAATCCAAAGGTCAATGACATAGCCTTTTTCTGAAAGGTCTTTTAATTGGTCTTTCAAATTGGTTTCGGTGGGTGTTTTCTTAATATCAGCCAATTTTTCGTCTTTTTCAGAAAGATCCCAGAAGGAACTAACATTGTCATGTTTCAGCAAAACCACACGATCGTAACCATCCATAGCGTGTTTCAGTTGTACGGTTTCCTGACCTAATGAGGTGAATTTACTGTCACCGAAGTAAAAGAAAACGACGGAAGCAAATTTCTGTGCGCGAGTATCCGAAATGACGGAAGTGGCCTCCGGGCTTATTTCAGAAGTCCCTGTGAAAGCGGAAAACAAAAGAACGAGACTTAGCCCAAACAGAAGAGGTGCTCTGAAAACGTGTTTCATGGTTTTTGTGTTTTTGAGGTGATGGAGAATATGGATGAAGAGCGTGCCTTACTGCGGATAACGTATCCGCTATGATACTACGCCGAAAAGAATCCCAAAAGTGATCAGGCGTTTTGTTGATAGATATGGACTTTTAGCAGAAGGTCGCTGGCTTATAGGCGGCGAGGTTCTGCCAAAAGGTAAAAAATGAAAAGACAGGGCAGCATTCTCTTAAAGTAGGAGTTGTAAGCAGTATTTTGTCGGGATAGGTGGGTAGCGATGTTTTGTATTGCTCGGATGGGACAGATTCCGTATCGAAGGTTAAGCCGATTTTATGATACCGAGAAAGAACGGGTACTTTTTTCGACCAACGTAGCCGTTACATCATGTGCCGTCTCGCTCATTTTGCGAAAGAGGTATCAAAATGCTTTCAATCTGCCTTTTGTTTCAACCGAGGGCATCATAACGATGGAAAAGACCTTCAAAATGGCTGAAATATTTATTTCTGCGAGCTCAGAACCCAACACGTATTTTTAATTTTGACAGAATAAGAGCAATCGCCAACTATGAGGCCATGAACCTCTAATTGTGGCTAAGATATAGACAATAATCCCCTTACAAAAAATTTTACTATTAAAGAAGCTGTTTAAAAGAATTTTTATTCATAAACAGCCATACAGTATTCACAATATTTACACTTTAAGTTATGAAAATATTACAACTTGAGGATATGGGAGCTGTTTGTAAGCAATGATATTATTAGGCGTAATTTTAGTGATTATTGGAAATTTATTTCCAATAAAATAACTTTCTCTTTTATCTGTATTAATGATATAAGTCTCTATGTTTTCAATTTTTCGATCTTTAAATAAAGCAATTTGAATTAAGTAATTATATTTATTCAAATGTTTTATTCCATATAAAACACTTAACGACCCTTTATAGCTATACTCCATCATAGTGGCTCCATCAACGTCCTTTGATTGAATTATTGTACCTACTTTAAAATCTTCAACTACTATATCTATATTCTTCACCCATTTATTATTCATTTCTTTATAAGAAACAATCGTACCAAACCTTCCATTGCCTATCAGGATTTCGCCTCCTTTCTCATTACAACTTAAGGTACTCGAAGACAATGAAAATCGGGCCATTGAATTATTTGACTTGTATAACTCTCCAAACCCACCATCTTGCTTTCCTTCCATAGTTTTTTTCTGAACAAGTATATTTTGTTCTACAGATGGAGCTGCTACATAAATTCCCTTATTGATCACACAAAAATCTTCGGGCGTATCTTTTATATTAATTATTTTTTCTAATTCCATTTTATTTTTGTCAATAACTTTAATTATTCCTCTTCTATCAGATACAAACAACTTATTATCAACTAAGTATAAACTTTGAGGGTATAAAAATTCATTGGGTCCCTCTCCTTTTTGACCGTATTTTTGAATTTTATTGCCTTGATGGTTATATATTTTAATATTATTATCTCGCGAATCAAGAATATAAATATTATTACCATCACTATCTACTCCTTGTATATAACCAAGAATGTCTTCTTTTTTTGTATTGCTTCCAATATTTGTTATATTTGTTTTTGATTTAAAAAAATCAACCCAATTTTTAATCTCTGAAGATGGGCTTGATATATTTTTCTTGCTTAATAGAATTTCTATATCTTTTGCCTCTAAGATATTTTCTTTTGTAGGATGTGTAATAACATTCTGCTCCTTCTCTTTACAAGCGTAAAAGAGAAAACATGAGACCAATATGAGGTATTTGAGATACATAAAATATTTAGATTAGACTTTGTTTTAAACTGATTATAGCGAGTTATCTGTCTAATGAAAATATACGACATTTTGCCCAGGTTTTGCAAGCAGTATTTTGCCTGGATAGGTGGGTAACGATGTTTTGTATTGCTCGGATGGGACAGATTCCGTATCGAAGGTTAAGCCGATTTTAGGGAAGCGCACTTGATTCGGTTTAAATTTCTTTAATCAGTTTTATTAACAATTATCTTACTTATGTTCTCGGTGACGAAACGGGAGAGAGCATAGCAGGTCAAAACCTTTGGGATCAACCGACATTACTCCCCCAAGGTGGATATATGGCAAAACAGGGCCGTGTCTCCAAAAATCGAGATAGCAAGCCGAGCCTATTAACTATATATAAATACATTTAAGACTAAAAATAAACATATTTAAGCATACCTAAAAATCTAAGAATAATACAGTTCAGGAGCTTATGTTTCAAGTTTGGCTTCTGAGAGGGCTTGGGGTTACAAAGAGGCGAAGAGGGAATGCTAACGGGTAGCCTTTTGATGCTAAGGTTATGAAAAGTTAAAGTTTGCGGAACCCCTTTTAGTCGCATGGATTTACTAAAGCATACAAAAAACAAGGTGATAGGTTCTTTTGTTGTTCAAACGTTGTTCAACATGTTTAAACAATTCGGCTTGTGTTTTTGTCGGAAATTACACACTTACGAAAAACACCTGATTTTGAAATTCACCATACCCGCTATTTTCAAGCATATGCTGATGGTATAGCGAATCAGGCTTGAAAGCGGTGAAAACAGCCAAAGGAGGAGACGAACAAATGGCAAATGAACTTGAACAAGAAGATCGTATTCCAACCCTAACCAAGAAAGATGTTGCGCGTAGGGTTGCTGAAAATATGGGGGAACCTATTTATCGCTGTGAGCCATGGGTTCATGCGGTGATTACCGCCGTGCGTGAGTTAATGATAGAAGCAGATCCAGAAGTTCGGATTGAGTTGCGAGACTTTGGCGTGATCGAGGTTAAAAAGACCAAAGCGAAACCGAAAGCCCGAAATCCCAAAACCAATGAGGTGGTCTTTATTCCCAGCCGACGTAAAACCCACTTTAAGCCCAGCAAGACCTTGCGTAAAATCTTACAGCAACCCCTTGCCTCTTTGGAGTATTCGGTTCCGGAAGGAAGCGCGGATGCCTCTTAAAGCGTATATGATCGGGGGCGCATCTCTCGCCCCCACTGTTTTAATCACTATACTTAATCTGAACCGCCTATCGCCTAATGGTACCCCGAGGATAAACAAAAAACTTCTCACCGTCATCTTAAGGTACTTTATATGGCAAATATTCCCCGCATTTTATGGGCCGACGACGAATTCGAACTTCTGAAGCCCCATGTTCTCTTTCTTGAATCTAAAGGCTATAATGTTGTTGGCGTAACCAATGGCGCTGATGCCGTTGAAAAAATACGCGAAGAAAGATTTGATCTGGTTTTTTTAGATGAACAAATGCCCGGTATGGGCGGTCTCGAAGCTTTAGGCGAAATAAAAACGTTTGTTCCCGATATTCCCGTGGTGATGATCACAAAAAGTGAAGAGGAAAGCCTGATGGAAGATGCCATTGGAGGACAAATTGCAGATTACCTTATCAAACCCGTTAAGCCGAATCAAATCCTGCTGACGTGCAAAAAGTTGTTAGATGGGCGGGTGTTGCAGGAAGAAAAAGCCGCACAAACCTTCTTACAGTCTTTTGGACGCATCTCCACCACCCTAAATGATGAACTCTCGCACCAAGAATGGGTAGAGGTCTATCAAGAGTTGGTGCGATATGACATGCAACTTGAAGGAGACGATGGCGCAAGGCAAATCTTAGACGATCAACTCCGAAATGCGCAAACTGCTTTTGGGAGATGGGTGGAAGCCAACTATGAAGATTGGATTGAATATGCCCAAACCCCGCCGGACGAGCATCGGCCAATCTTGTCGCACGAGGTCATGCCCCAGTTTGTGTTTCCGCTCTTAGAGGAGCAAAAGCCTGTTTTCTTCTTTCTCATAGATTGTATGCGATATGATCAGTGGTTAGAGTTTGAACGCCTGCTATACCCGCTCTTTGAGATGGAAAAACAGTTCCACTATGCCATCCTACCAACAGCCACGCCCTATGCCAGAAATGCCATTTTTAGCGGATTACTTCCGATAGATATGGCCAAGCGATTCCCAACGCAATGGGCTGATGCCGAGGAAAACGAGAATAGCAAAAACCTTAATGAGGAATTGTTCTTGCAAGACCTTCTAAAGCGCCATCGGTTGTCTCCCAAAACCCGTTACGAGAAGATTGTAAACGGGAATGAAGGACGGGAACTCCTTAAAAACATTCGCTCTTATGCCAAAAACGAACTCTCGGCGATTGTAGTAAACTTTGTGGACATCTTGGCACATAGCCGTTCCGATTCTAACGTCCTCAAGGAAATTGCGCCGGATGAGCGTGCATATCGCGCCTTGACCCGCACTTGGTTTACCCACTCTTGGCTCTTCCAGATGTTTCAAGAACTGGCCATGATGGATTGTACAGTGGTGATTACAAGCGACCACGGGTCTGTACGGAGTTTGCGCGACACAAAGGTGATCGGCGACCGCTCTACCTCCACAAGTTTGCGGTATAAACATGGCCGAAACCTAAAGTCCGACTTGCGCCACTCCATCTTTGTGAAAGACCCAAAGCGCTATGGCCTGCCGCCGGGTGGCCTCAATACCAATTACATCATCGCAAAAGAAGACTACTATTTTGTATATCCTACCAATTACCACCATTATCAGCACCATTATTGGGATACCTTTCAGCATGGTGGTGCTTCGTTGCAAGAAATGATTTTACCCGTTATTCGGATGAAGTCTAAAAAATAACCAGCCTCATAGCAAAACAAAAAACCCCAGTCTAAACAGCTGGGGTTTTGTATTTGAAGAACCTTGCTTAGAAGATATCCCGATAAAACCGGAAGCGGCGAGCATCAATATTATGATCGTCCAAGAAGACGGGCATCCGGCCACGCGCCCACATAGGTTCGTTGTGACCTGTCATCGAAATTTCGCTATAGAAATGTCTGGTTTTTTCAGAGAATGGCCGTTCAGACTCTTCTGCATTCAGGACTTTAGCAGCAATATCGAGTGCTTCTTTCCACCCTGTTGTTTTGGATTGGCGGTCTAAGTTCATAAAATATGGTCGGGAAGACCAGCCGGGATTAAAAGCAGAGAACTGGAACGGATCGAGCACCACATCTTCATAGGTATTTTTACCGCGATAACTGGTATCTACTCGGTTGCGGATGACCCACGCAACCAGTTCCATTTCCTCTGGACGACGGGTCTCCGAAAGCATACAACGTGCCATCCACAACATGTCTTGTTCGATTTGGATGGGGTCTGGCGCTATTTCTGTCTCTTCTGCGACGGCTTCGCTGGCTTCGGGCAAGATGGGCTGATAGGCTTTGATATTCAGATTTCCGGCCTGACGTGCGTTGTAAGCAAGGGGCATTCCCGCTTCTACGGCATTAGGGTCTTCGGAAAAAAGTTGATCCAACATACCGTTGTATATTCCTTGATCCAACGTCATTGAACCGAGGAATATACCGGATGATACCAATAGCGCTGAGCCTAATACCCGCAGTTGAGACTGACGAGAGGTTAGTACTTTGGCCATGATTTAGGAGTTTTGGTGAGCCGAAAAAATCGGGGACACAAATTTTTGATGCACAATTTATGCCGCTCTTGCTAAGATAAGGGAAATAAAGGAGATAAAGAAGAACAATCGTTTGAAGATTTCTTCAGCACAAATCATAGCTAAGACATTAAACCCACACACAGCTGTAAAATTTGCAATAAAAAGCGCTTTCATGCAAAAAAACAACAACAAAATCGCGATAAAACGATTTTAACACAAGAAATATTCAACATTAAATTCACAACATTATGACAAGAAGTGTTTTAAAAAAATCCCTCTTTAGGGCTTATTCTTGATCACCCATTGATGAAAGGGACAAAACGAAAATCCCCTGCTTGGGTCCATTGGAAGTCATTGGGGCCTTTTCGGATACAATACATCATTTTCTGGGACGCGCGGCCTCCTATCGGCACAACCAATTTCCCCCCTTCTTTTTCATGGTCTGGAATCCTGAGTTGGCTCATGAGTGTTTTGGGTTCTTCGGAGGCCCCAGCGGTTACGAGAATAGCATCGAAAGGTGCAAATTCGGGCCAGCCGAAGGTTCCATCTCCCGAACGACTTGTTAGGTTATATCCTAATTGTTTTAGCCGCTCTTGGGCAATGCGCCACAGCTTTTCGTGGTACTCAATTGAAAAAACAGTGCTTCCCATTTCGCACAAGACGGCTGCCTGATATCCGCTGCCCAGCCCAATTTCCAAGATGCGGTCACCGGGCTTGGGGTCTATTAATGCCGTTTGGAGGGCTACGGTAAGGGGTTGAGAGATGGTTTGTCCATTCCCAATAGGCAAAGCCTCGTTGTGATACGCCCGAATGTGCAGTGCTTGGTCTAAAAAAAGATGGCGTTCTACTTTCCCAAGCGCCTCTAATACGCCCTCGTGGTTAACCCCCAACTGGCGCATTTCGGCAACCATAGCGGCACGCTGGCGGTCGAATGGGCGGATATACTGCATGGTGTCTTTCCTTAATGTTCTCGTAGCCGTTGCGTAATTTCTCGGAAGCACTCGGCAGTGAGCAGACTATCTTCCAAGGCGTTGTGTATTTGATCGGCACGGGCAAATCCAAACCAATTGGCTACGGTTTCTAAACTGCGTGAGCGTGGTACTTCTCTGCCACGAGCGGCAAGAAGATCGAAATAGAAATAGGACAGGGTGTGCAGGTCGAGCATTTGGTTTGAGAAGGGCCATTTTTTCTTTTCTTGTCGGTAGGCAAACCGGAGGAAATTGATATCATAGACCACACTTTGTCCACAGATGATGATTTCTCGGAGCGCACGTTCTCGGCTTCCGGGAATATGTTTGGGTGGGCGGTTGGGCAGGTTTTCCGTTATCCAGTTCTCGAACATCGGCAAGGCTTCATGCAGCATTGGCGCTGTATCCAGTTCATCTAAGGTCAGGCCATGTACTTTCTGAGAAGCGTCGGAAAAACTCTCCTCGTTTTCGGGATAGACATTCGTGAGGAACGTAGCCCGTTGGTTCCATTGCGAATCGCAGAGAACCGCACCAATTTGTATAATCTCGTGCCAGCCGGGTTCCGATCCAGAAAGTTCGAGATCTAAGACCAAAAAAGCCATTTGGAGATTTGTTTAGCCAAACATAAGCCGCTCTACCAAGCCGCAAATTAGGTGGCCGCAAAGCTCATGGCCTTCTTGTATGCGTGCTACATTTTGGGAGGGCATTTGTACGCACCAGTCTGCGAGATAGCGCAATTTTCCACCTGTTTCTCCGGTAAAGGCGACCGTCTTGATTTGTTTATGTTTTGCCATTTTAACCGCCTCTACTACATTCGCCGAGTTTCCACTGGTAGAAATACCGACGAGTAGGTCGCCCTCTTGCCCCAAACCAGAAAGTGGCCGAGAGAAGACATACTCGTAACCATAATCATTACCAATGGCGGTAATTTCGGATGTATTAACCGTCAGTGCAATGGCGGGAAGGCTTGGTCGGTCTTTGAAGAAACGTCCAGAAAGCTCAGCGGCCCAATGTTGTGCATCGGCAGCACTCCCACCATTGCCGCAAAAGAAAACACGTCCATTGTTTTGGAAGGTTTGTACGATTTGGTGGGCAATTTCTTCGAGCAGCGGTATCATTTCTCGAATGGCTTGATGAACCTGAATGCTCTCTTCGATTTGGGCGCTCAGCCAGTTTGTATGGGTCATTGGCGTTGGGTTAATCATGTGCAGGGACGCTTCTTTTCCAAGTTTGCAAGCCCGTTTGAGTAAATCCGAAATGGACTACTTCCGCCCCTAATGCTTGCAGGGCCTCTACTACGGCCTTGCGTTTGTCGAAGGCCGAAAAGAAATACATAAAACCACCACCACCTGCACCAGAGATTTTACCTCCAACGGCGCCAGCTTTTCGCGCTGTTTCGTAAAGGAGGTCTATCTGTGGATTGGAAATGTGATCGGACATTTTTTTCTTTGCGACCCAAGCCTCATGGAGCAATTCTCCCAGTTTGCGGTATTCGTTGCGGAGCAGGGCCATTTTCATCTCGACAGCCAAGGCTTTGGTTGCATCCATTCCGGCAATGGCTTCTTCGTTATGGCCTTCGTAGTTGCGGATTTGGGTCTCGATGATAGAAGACGAGAAGCGGCTTTGTCCTGTATAAGCCAAAACGAGAGCGTACTCTAAATCGGCAATAGCTGCCTCTGTAATGCGAAGTGGATTCACCAAGGTATGGTCTGCATAGAACTCCATAAAGTTAAATCCGCCGAAGGCCGCTGCATATTGATCTTGGCTTCCTCCTTTAATGTCGAGGTCCACCCGTTCGATATTAAAGGCCATTTGGGCAATTTCATACGTGCCTAATCCCAAGCGTTGCCACTCGTTAAAAGCACCCAAAAGCGCAACCACCATGGTTGAGGAGGCGCCAAGACCACTCCCCGGCGGGCAATCGGTATGGGTATAAAGATTAAAGCCCTGCCCAGAAATCCCAAGCCGACGGATCACCCCTTTCGCCAACTTCATGTCGTCGTTATCGGCAGGAATGGGCGCATCGGCGTCATATTCCACCTGTTGGCCATAGTCCAATGACATGAGTTTGATCCGTCCCGTGTCATTTGGCTCCAGCGTAACATACGCATACCGGCTAATGGTTGCATTCAGCACCAATCCTCCACGTTCTGCGCAATAGGGTGCGACATCCGTTCCACCACCTCCAAAGCTGATGCGTAAAGGTGCTCGTGAGCGATATATGGTTTTGTTCATGAGTCAATGATTGTGGTGAGCAGGGTTTTGTGGAAGTTTGGCAAAAACGCCTCGGCGCGTACAAAATCTTCCGGCGTTCCGATGTCCAAAAACCGTGTTTCTGGGAAACTACAGGCAAACAGTTGTCGCTTTTCGGACAGTTTAGGAAAAACGTCTTGTTCCAAAGATAGGACTTCGGGTAAGTTTGGAATGTCAAAAAGTGTGGGATTCAACAGATAAAAGCCGGCATTAATCCATGCGGGATTGGGTTGCGCGTCCTTCTTTTCCAAAAATCCCTTCACCACTCCCGTTTCAGGTTCAAAAACGACCCTGCCAAATCGGGAAGCATCCGAAACCTTTGTAAGGGCAATGGCTGCCAAGCCGTCACAATTTTGATAAAAATCAACCAGTTTCTGAACCGATCCATTAAAAAATGTATCCCCATTGAGGGCCAAAAAAGGGGATGAAAGAGATGCTGCTTGAATTGCGTATCGGATCGCACCGCCAGTTCCAAGGGGTTTAGGCTCGGTAATAACGCGGATGTTCAGTTTGGGGTCGGATGCTGCTTGTAGGTACTCTTCTGCAAAGACCGCGATCTGGCCTGCCAAGTATCCCGCACTTAACACAAAATCGGATTGGTTTTGGGCACGAAGTACATCCAACGTCCAAGCCAAAAAAGGACGTCCTGAGATGGGTGCAAGGGATTTAGGGCGATCGGCAACGGCACTTCGCAAACGGGTTCCGAGACCTCCGCACAGAATCAAGGACTTCATATCAATTTGTTTTTATTGGTTTTAGGGTTTTGACTACCTTAAACCGTATCACATCGGCTAACATGGTTGCGGTTCCCAGATACACACCCGGTGCAAGGTTGGTGGTTTGTATGGGAATGGTGTAGGAGCCTTTAGTCGGAAGGCTTTTATCAAAGTTTACCACGCGCCTTCCCAAGACATTAAACAGTTCTATGCGGACGGTTCCGGAAAGTTGGGTATCATATCGTATGGTGAGTTCATCTGCAAATGGGTTAGGATACACTTGGAGGTCTTTTTCGTAGTTGCGCATTTCCTCTGGAATATTTACCGTGTTGCACGAACCGGGCAGATTTTCGTCTATCCATCCGATACGCAAGGCAAGCCAAGAACGCAAAAAATCAACCTCGCTGGTATAGGATGTACCAACAAAACCATTTGGCCAAACATACTTACCCATGATCGGCCATCGTTGGAAGTTTCGTTTTTGTGCTTCGTTGAGTACGACGGCCATCGAGTCCACCCAGCTTAACAAGTGGCTACGGGTTAGTTTTTTGCTCCGTAAGGAGAGCCAACGGCAGCGCAATCCGTTCCGAAAGTTATTGTCTTGCCAAATTTTTGCCCACCAAAATGGCGCATAGAAGTTATCGTTAAACCGTTGATTGAACATCACCGTCCAGTCGCTTGTGTCATTGCCGTCGTGATAGTCCGCATTACCAAAGGTCAGGTTATAATCCCAAGGTGGCCCAATGCGCAATCGCGTGTCTTTGCTATCTCGGTCTTTGTACATAAAGGCACTTAGGCGGTATCCGTCCACATTCTTCGTAACCTCGTTCAGCAACAAATGGTCTGTCATCGAGGTGGTATCTATGTATTTCGGGTATCCGGTTGTGGCATTGTTCCAGCCCGCACCGTCGAGCATGGTTTCCATATTGTTCATCCATTGCCGGATGTATGCTTTTTGTTCGGGAGCCAAGTCATCTAATTTGGGATACTCTACCTGATATTGGATGCGTTGCGAAGTACCCGCTTTCGGTGGGATCGCTGAAGTCCACGAAAAGGCGTCATTGCCCGTTAATTTGTCCACCTTCAGGATGTATCCCCCCGTGAGGGCATCTCCAGCAACGTCTTGGGCTGTAAGTTTAGAGATGTTTACGCGGTCTTTGCCCCGTTTTATTTTCTCCATAAAGATATAGACACCCTCGTATCGGCCATTGAGTACCAATTCCACAAATTGCGTTCGTGGCGCCCACAGTCCTCCCATATCCCTTGCAATTTTGTAGGCCAACACATCCCGTAGGAGGGATTTGTCGTTATAGGCGGCATTTAGTATCCAATCGTGGCCTTTGGGCATGTCAAATAAAGCGACCTCATTGTCGCTCCCATCAGGCAGTACCGTATCTAAACCATATGGCTTTTTGGGAAAGAGGTCTTGCGACGAAGAACCGCGATACTCAATGGTGATGTTTCCGTTATAGTGGTTTGCGGGATCGTTAATGGCGTTTCGTTTGCCTTTACCATTCCAAACCACCTCCATTTTCGCCACAATTCGGGGATCATCCACTATTGTCTTGCCGCCCGTGTCAATCCTGATAATGGGCAAATTAGAGTCGGTGAGTTGGGCTACCGCAAAAGCAGGCAACACCATCCCCAAGAGGCAGAGCCATAACGGGCGAGGGAGCAAGAACAGGTGCATAAATACTTATTCAAAAGGTGTTTTTTTCAAATGCGCCAATGCCTTTTGCTGAAAATAGGGGCGATTGGGCTTGAGGTCTGGGGGATTTTCGTGCGATGGCCATTCAAGAAAAAGATCGGGGATTTTATAACGTGGTAAAAACGCCGACAACGCCAAAGAAAGGGCTTGCGCGGATACCGACCCGCGAACAAAGGCAACAGGCCGATGACCATACCTTGCATCTGGTACGGGAACAACAAGGGCTTCCTTTACGCCGGAAATTTGGCGTAGATGGTTTTCAATCTCTTCGGGTTGGATATTTTCGCCTCCCGACACAAATAAATTGTCTTTACGCCCCACCACCGAGAGGAATCCGTCCTTGTCTAAACTTCCTAAATCGCCGGTTGCAAACCAGCCTTCTTCGTCGAATGGCTGTGCCAAATGGTTTTCCTGCCAATATCCTAAAAACCGTGTTTCTCCCCGTACCCAAATCTCTCCATCCTTCGCCAATCGTACTTCGCGATGTGGCAAGGGGCATCCGCTGGTCTTTAGAAGGCACGATAAAGGTGCATTGGGTGGTGTTGTTGCGATTTGCGAGGCCATTTCCGTCATGCCATAGCTCAAAAAAATAGGCCATTTCCTTTGGTAAGCTTCCCGAATCAAGGATTCAGGGAAGGCACTTCCTCCCAATAAAACGGCCTTTAACCGATCTAAAGGAGCCTTTGCTTCTAATAAACCCAAAACTTGGGTACTGACCAAAGAGACATGACTGGGAAAGGGTAAATTTTGCAAAGCGAGTTCCGGCGATGCCGCAAGCCTCATGGATGCACCTGCAAAAAGGCAACGAAAAACAACGCCCAAACCAGAGACATGAAAAAGCGGCAACGTGAGCAACCAACAATCATCGGACGACAAAGCGATATTCGCCAGAGCGCCTCGAGCACTCCAATAGTGGTTTCCTAAGGAATGAAGTGCGGCTTTGGGCTGGCCACTACTTCCTGAAGTAAAAACCAAGGTGGCATATTGATCCAAAGACCAATTTTGCGTTATGTACGCGGTGTTAATCGGTGGTAAGTCTTGGTTTAAATCTTCATCGCGGTACAACGCCTTTGCTTTTACCCATTTGGCTTGTTCTTGCAATACGGCATTTGGCAGACGTGAATTTAGCGGACAACAGACAATGCCTTTCCGGAGGCAAGCAAGCAGAAGGGCAATATACCTTGGCTGTGTGGTCGCACAAACTGCCAGAACATCTCCATACAAGAAGCCTTCCTTGTGTAGCCTAATGGCCATGCGATGCGCCATCTCGTCTAATGTAGCCCACGTCCAATGTTCGGAATCCGTGTAAAGAGCCGTCTTATAGGGAAACTGTTGCGCCCAATCTGCAACCGGATCCGGCAAAAGTACTGGCTGGCTTCCCATGTTAGGCGGTGGGCGGTATGAGAATGGCCGACCCATCAAAAGCAATCTTTTTTCGATCCCGCACCACGATGTAGCCGGCAGTCCGCACTTTAATTTGGTTGCGGGGTAATTTTTCCAAGATTTCAATCTCGATCGTGACCTCTTCCCCTACGGCAACTGGGCGCAAGAATTTGGTTTCGATCGAAACAGCAACACTTCCGGGGCCAGGGAAGTCGCGACCAAGTGCTTTGGAAACCAGCCCCATCAGGAAAACCCCATGCACAATAGGTTTCCCGAAAGGCGTGTTTTGGGCGTATTCATAATCTATGTGGATGGGATTGTCGTCGCCCGTAACCTGTGCAAAAATCCGAACTTCCTCCATGTTGAGGGTACGCTTCATGGCGTATTGCTGTCCGATTTCTAAGTTCTCATAGGTATAATTCATGTGTTTAGTAAAAGGTCGTAAAGGGTTAAAGCACTTGTTGGAAAATGGTTAGGTACTGTGTTACCGTATATTCCCAAGAAAAAACGTTGGGAATATACGTCATTACCCGCTCGGATGCAGTTTTAAGCAAATCCCGATCCGCATATTGCAAGATTTTATCTCGAAAAGCGGCTGCATCGCCCGATGGAACAAGGTGTCCGTTCTGGCCTTCGTGAATCACATCATGCAGGCCATCTATGTCTGAGACAATGGCCGGTAGCCCGCACGTTCCTGCTTCTAAAAGCACCATCCCAAATCCCTCTAAGTCTCCTGCGACGGGTATATTCGGCATAACGAACAAATCTGTACCGGAGTAGAGGTTTTCCAACACAAAGTCCGAGGTTCTACCCAAGAGTTTTACACGGCTCTCAAGATGGTTTCGGTGAATGGCCTCGCGTATCCTTCCAGAATAAGGGCCATCGCCAGCCAGCCAATAATGAACACTGGGCGGTAATTGCGGCATAACCTCCTCGATAAACCAATGGAAGCCTTTGCGTTCCACCAAATGTCCAACGCTACACAAGATGAGGTCGGTATCCGGCACTTCCGAGATACCCAAAAGTTCAAGTTGCGCATGACGGGCCTCTAATCGAGTAGCGGTTTGGGTAAACCGTGAGACGTCTATACCATTATGAACAATTGTACACTTTTCAGGAGCGAGGCCACGTGCCAAACAAGCCTCGGCAGTTGCAGCACTCACCGGCAAAACACCATCAGCAACTTGCAGAATTTTCCGCACCAAGCGTTGGTAGAACTCGGCTTGCATGGTTACATCGTGCCCATGTGCAAGAACAAATGTTTTTACACCGGTTAAGGCCAATTTCTGGTGGAGGCGCGTTAGAACCACAGCCGGAACCATAGAAGAAAACAAAACAACCTCGATCTGATTGCGCTCAATATAGGCCGGGAGATTACGCCAAAGACCCATCAAAAATTGGGCTGTATTGATCTGAATCCACTTCCAAGAAGTCCGAAGTACTTTGGCATGTAACGAAATATCCGACCGCTTTTGCAACGCCGCAAACAAGTCGGTTGCCACACGTTGCATTCCACCAATATTGGCTTCAGGCCGATCATGTGGCGGAAACATATGCGATATAAAAAGAATGCGCACCGTTGGCTAAGGCGAGGGGTGAGGTATTAAACGAGTGAGGTATCAAACAGATCGTTGCGGGGTTGGCGGGAAGAGTAAGCGGTCATAATAGCCATCAATTTTCCCAAGAATCTCGTCCCAACTATACAGTTGTGCACGTTTCCGGGCGTTATTTCCCATCTCCAGCCTTTGGGCTGTATTCGTAATTAAGGCTTTTACGTGGTCAAAGAATTGACTCGAATGGCCGGCTTCTAATAAAAAGCCCGTTTCATGTGGTATGACCAAGCCCTTACTACCGGTTGCATCTGCACAAACCGTGGGGAGTCCAGAGGCCATTGCTTCTAAGGTTACATTGCCAAAGGTCTCGGTGGTGCTGGGAAACAGAAAAATGTCCGACGACGCATAGGCCGTTGCCAAGTCTTCGCCTCCTAAATGCCCCGTAAAGTAGGTATTGGGTAGTTGCTCACGCAATTCATCCTCCGCCGACCCATTCCCGACGATAACACTTTTATGCGGAATACCACTTTGTTCCAGACCTTGGATAACCCTTGCAAAAACATCCAAGCCTTTTTCCCATACTAGACGGCTCACAAACAGCACAATCGGCTCATCGGTGGAAGCACCATGTGCCAAACGCCATGCCTCCGATCTTTTTGTGGGGGAAAACCGATCCGTTTCTACACCACGCTCCCAAAGCAACAGATTCTTATGGATACCATGCTCCCGTAATACATCTGCCATAGACTCCGAAGGCACATAGACTTGGTCGCATTGGTCGTAAAATTTTTTGAGGTATCGCCACAGCCGATCCACCAACATGTCCATATTATAATACGTCAGATACGAACTAAAATGGGTATGGTACGAGGCGACCACCGGAATGCCTAATTTACGCCCAAGTTTTAGCGCATTGCGTCCGGGCAAATCAGGTGTTGCAATGTGGATAAGTTGTGGACGAAATTGCGCGACCTCTCGGCGTGTACGCATAGAAATGGGTAAGGCCACCCGATATTCATGACGGTTGGGAATGGGCATCGGAAGCGACGGAACGGGATGAAAACGCCCTGCTGCTTGAATCGGAGGGTTTTCTATGGTGGGTGCAACCACCATTACCTGAGAACCAAGGGCTTCTAAATATCGAACCAAACGATTTAGCGTGAGCGAGACCCCGTCGGCTACATGGTTATAGTTTCCCGTGAAAAGGGCAATTCGTTTGGGTCTATGAGGATGCTCCATGTGGGAATTTTTGATTGTTGTGGATTGGGTCTTCAAAGGTTGTCACAAAATATTTGTTCCGGTATTGATAATTTGTCACAAATAACCTAAGATTCATCAAAAAAACGGTCGCATGATTTGATGAATAAATTCTCGATTGCTATTTTGCGATAGAGAATAGAAGTCAAGATGATTGGCAATAATATTCTCTGCAATAAATACTCACGACCAACCCACTCCCAATCATGTTACAGTATGCGCGTAGCATCAAATTGATGCTGGTCTGCACGGTAATTGTAAGCCTGCTCGTCTTGCTGGTATATAATTTCGCCCTGTAGTCTTTATCTGTTTTATAGCGTTCACCGACCAATTCCAAGAGGTCGGTGTGGGTAGAGCATACCCACAAGTCATGCTATTCTTGCCCACAAGCAGTGGTGGAGACTTATTCATATCCACAAATCCCTTGGGCATAATTTCGAGGTCACTTTAGCAGCACACGACCAGTCTTGTATAAAAAAACCCGCGCCTCGCTATAAACTAAGGAGGCACGGGTTCGTAGTTTTTTACCTTTTGGCTGGGAATTTATGCGGCCAAACCCCGTTCATGCGCAGCCTTGAGCAGACCTTCACGATGATCGGGATGTGCAATCTCGATGAGTGCGCGGGCACGTTGACGGAGATTTTTCCCGTATAGGTTGGCGACTCCATATTCAGTCACCACATAATGAACGTGCGCACGAGTGGTTACGACACCAGCACCATGTTTAAGATGCGGTACAATGCGGCTTTCACCGCGTTTTGTGGTAGAAGGCAGCGCAATAATGGGTTTACCGTTTTCAGACAGCGAAGCTCCACGGATAAAATCCATTTGCCCACCGACCCCCGAAAATTGCTTAATCCCAATAGAGTCCGCGCAAACTTGTCCCGTGACATCTACCTCGATGGCGGAGTTGATGGCCGTTACCTTTGGGTTACGCCGGATAACCGCAGAGTCGTTTACGTACCCACAGTCCAACATCCGAATCAAGGGGTTGTCATCCATAAAGTCATAAAGTTTCCGCGTTCCCATAGCAAACGATGCAACAACATGGCCTGGATTGTTAACTTTTTCGGAATTGGTGACCACGCCACGTTCGATCAGTGGGATGAGGCCATCAGAGAACATTTCTGTGTGTACCCCCAAATTCCGATGCCCCGTGAGTGCAGCTAAAACAGCGTCTGGAATGGTTCCAATACCCATTTGTATGGTTGCTCCATCTTCAATCAATTCTGCACAGAAACGTCCAATGGCCTGCTCCACGTCGGTTGGCGCAGAAGGAGGAATTTCGGGAATGGGGTCGTCGCACTCCACAAAGGCGTGAATGTTTCGCGAGTGGATAAGGCTATCCCCATGAGTACGCGGCATATTGGGGTTTACCTGTGCAATAACGTGCCTGGCGGTTTGGATAGCGGCTCTGGACACGTCTACCGATACACCAAGCGAGCAATATCCGTGATGGTCCGGTGGGCTGACCTGAACCAAGGCGACGTCTAACGGCAAGATGCCCCGCCGAAACAACAAGGGGGTTTCACTCAAGAATACGGGCAAGTAGTCGGCCTCTCCGGCTTGGACAGATTTCCGGACGTTTGCTCCCACGAACATGGCATTCAACCGGAAGCTCTCTGGGTGCGCCAAATATGGAGCAGGGCCTTCGGTATGAAGGCTGATCAATTCCACGTCGTTTAACTCATCGGCGCGTGCGGACATGGCGGCAACCAACCTTTGTGGCGTGGCTGCTGCAGTATGGATAAAAACGCGATTCCAAGGTTTGATAATCGAAACCGCTTGTTCGGCTGTCATTTGCATGATGTTTAAGAATAAGTTTTTGTGGAAGGGGGTTCCGCTTAAAGCATTCTATGATACGATCAAAGACTTCAAAGTAATTAAAATTATTTGGCTATAATGGATGTAGGATAAATACTGATGCAGTTTAATCCGATTAAGACTGAAAAACTAATTTTACGTAGGGTTGAACAGAAGGATAAAAAAGCATATATTTTCGCTTATGGAAACAATACTTGATTTATACACAGATTATCTGATCAGTAGCACGGGTCAAACGAGTGCTACGGGTTTTTCCCGGCTACTCGATGGAGAGTTAAGCCATGACCAACTTACTCGTTTTCTGAGCAAAAATAATTTTGACAGCAAGTTTTTATGGCAAAGTGTGAAACCTTTAGTTCGCGAGCATGAAAGTTCAGATGCTTGTTTAGTCTTTGACAATTGCATAATCGAAAAAGCTTATACAGACGAAAATGAACTGATATGCTGGCACTGGGATCACGCAAAAAAACGGAACGTCAAAGGTATTAATTTATTAAGCGCCTTTTATGTTAGTTCTACCTCAAGTGATAGGGAAGCTATACGCTTACCTGTTGGCTTTGAACTTGTGTTAAAGACGGTGCATTTTTGTAGTCTCAAAGATAAAAAAGAACGCCGTAAAAGCGCGATTACCAAAAATGAAATGATGCAAAACATGATCCAACAAAGTATCCATAACCAATTGAAATTTAAGTACATATTAGCTGATAGTTGGTTCTCTTCTACCCATAATATGCACTTTATTCAGTCAAAAAAGAAGTTTTTCATCTTTGATTTACAAGAAAATCGTTTAGCACAACTCGCCCAAGGACAAATGAATAAACCGTCGTCAAAAAGTCAATGGACAAATATTAAATCATTAGACATACCCAATAATACGCCCGTTTTAGTTTGGCTCAAAGATATGGATTTTACCGTACTTTTGACCAAACAAATCTTCAAAGACGAAGACGGCCATAGAACAGGCGTTAGATTTTTGGTGTCAAACGATTTTAGTTTGACCGATGACCAATTCACTACGACCTACAAAAAAGGTGGAGCGTAGAAGAATACCACAAATCCTTAAAGCAAAACACGAGTATCGCTAAGTCACCAACTCGTACCCTAACGACTCAATCTAACCATTTGTTCAGTTCTTTATGGGCTTATGTTAAACTTGAAAAACTTAAATACAAAACAAAACTTAACCACTTTAACATTAAAGGTAAAATTTACCTCAAAGCACTTAAAGTTGCTTTTCAAGAGTTAGCAATTATCAAAGCGCAGGCACTCCCTGCGTAACATCAGTCAATTACCTATAACAGAAGCAGCCACCTCAACCCATTGTCCTGTTTTTAGGCTTTCAATTGACGCTAAAGTTGCCAAAGTGACATTTACTATTTGTTCTAAGGGTATTATAGGCTGTTCTCCTTGTTTAATCATGTTATAAAATCGTCTAAATTGCTCTCCATGCCCTTTGTCCTGTTTCGTTTTAAGTTTAGAAAACCCCTTAAATCCAAATCCTTCAGTGATTCTGAAATTATCCATAATTGCAACTCTTTGATCTGAAAACACTTCTATTCTTTCTTTTGAATAAGATTTATTACCATTAGAAAAATAGTTTATTACTGCATTGCTTCCGTTCTTAAACTTAACTAAAATACTTGCATTATCTGCATTCAGTTGCGGACTTTTTCCCATAGCATTCATACATACTGATGTTATAGGGCTGTCACACAGAAAACGAACAAGATCCAAATAATGACAGGCTTCTCCAATAATACGCCCTCCTCCCAATTGCATGTCATGGACCCAAACATTTGAGGGAATATATCCAGCATTCATGGTGGCCACAACATTTATTGGGTTTTCTCCACACCCTAAAAGACCCTTCAGTTTTTGTATATGTGTTGAAAACCTACGGTTAAAACCTACGGTTATACTTTTTTGACTTGTTTGTTGTGCAGTCAAGATGTTTAGTAACTCATCTTGAGTCAAACACAATGGTTTCTCAACAAAAACATGCTTACCAGCATTAAGACTTTCGATAACAAATTTAGCATGACTATTGTGTTGCGTTGTCACTAAGATTGCATCTATCGAAGAGTCTTGTAAGATTTCTTGATAGTTGGTGGTTGCTTTTTCAATACCAAATTTTTGTGCTTGGATAGTACCTGAAAGACCTTTCGCACTTGCTATCCACTTGGTTGGGATTCCAGCCTTTTTAAAAGCGGGTAATACAGTTGATGCTGTAAAATTGCCTGCTCCAATGATTCCTAACTGCCCTTCCGAGCGCTCTAAGTTGGTAATCCCTAGTTGAAGGTGAAGAGTTTGGTCTTTAGGCGTTTGTTGCGGGTAAACTAAAATTGAAGCAATGGAATTTGACAGACCTATTTTCCCATAAATTTTTTGGAACTCATACAGAGATATCTCTTCTGTTATGAATGGCTTAACATCAATTTGTCGTGTTGAAATAGCATTTAGTATGGCTTCAAAATTTCGCTTTTCCGTCCATCTTACGTACGGAAGAGGGTAATCTAAACCTTTTTGTTCATAAGTGTTGTCATAACGGCCGGGTCCATAAGAGCATGACACTTGAAAGGTCAATTCTTTTTCGTAAAAATCTGCTCTATTTAGGTTTAATCCAATTACGCCTACCAAAACAATACGACCTTTTTTTCGGCTCATTTTAGCAGCATTTGAGATGATTTCATCTGATTTGTTTGAAGCCGTTATAATTACCCCATCAGCCCCAATACCTTGGGTAAAAGTTTCAACAAATTGAACAGGGTTTGTTCCATTTACCAAACAAACCGCATGGATACCTTTTTGTTTAGCAAGCTCTACTTTGTTTGCATCAAAGTCAAAACCAATAACAGTACAACCGTTTGCCTTAAGTAACTCCGCAGTAATAAGCCCAATCAGCCCCAAGCCAATCACTACTATTGCCTCCCCAAAAGTGGGATTTAAAAGGCGAATCCCTTGCAAGCCAATCGCTCCAATAACGGTAAACGCTGCATCTTGATCCGAAACTTCATCAGGAATTGGGGCTACTAAATTCTGGGGGACACATACAACTTCCGCGTGGGGACCATTAGACACCACCCTATCTCCTATTTTAAACGAGGTCACCTCCGTCCCTACCGCTATTACCCTACCAACATTACAATACCCCATGGGAAGTGGTTGATCCAGTTTATTAAATACAGCCTCCAATGTCGGTAACAAGCCATCTGATTTAATTTTATCTAAAACTTGTTTGACCTTTTCAGGTTGTTGCCGTGCCTTCTGCACTAAATTGGCTTTCCCAAACTCAATCAACATTCGTTCTGTTCCTAATGAAACCAGCGAATGAGTAGTTTGGATCAACACCGAGCCAAATTTTATTTGGGGCGTAGGTACGTCTGCTAATATTGTTTCACCAGATTTAAGGTCTTGAATAATTTGCTTCATATGTTTCAAATAAGTACCGCCTGACAAAGAGTCAGGCCGTTTTGGAAATTTGATAAATTTTAATCAGGTAATGAATGATACGGTTAGCCGCTTGACCATCCCAGCGATTGGGGATTTCCCCTTTTTTCCACCGTCCGGCAAAGAGTATTTCCAAAGCAGGTCTAATGGCGCTTGGATCAGTGCCAATCAACTCATTTGTGCCGATGGTTACGGTTTCTGGGCGCTCCGTATTATCCCGAAGCGTAATGCAAGGCACACGCATTACGGTGGTTTCTTCCGTAATACCACCCGAATCAGTAATCACACACTGAGCATGTTCTACCAGATAATTAAATTCCAAATAGCTCATCGGTTCTACCGTAAAAAGATTACGCGCTTCAATTCCGATATCTTTAAAAATCTTAGCAGTACGAGGATGTACAGGAAAAACGATGGGTAACCCTTGAGTATTTTGGGTAATCTCGGCAATTAATGAACGTAGTTTTTCCGCCTGATCAACGTTGGCTGGACGGTGCAGCGTCATGACCAAATACTGCTTAGGTTCTAAACCAAGTTGATCCCAAATAGGGGGCTTGAAGAACCGATTACGATGTTTGAGCAATGTATCAATCATCGTATTGCCTACAAAGAAAATTTGGTGGCGCAGCATTCCGGCTTTGCGCAGATGCGCATTAGCAACCTCCGATGTCGTAAAGAAATAGTCTGCAAGCACATCTGTTACCAAGCGGTTGATTTCTTCCGGCATGGAAAGATCGAACGAGCGTAAACCAGCTTCAACATGAGCCACTTTAACGCCTAATTTTTTGGCTGTAATGGAACACGCCATCGTTGAGTTCACGTCTCCCACTACCAAACACAAATCCGGTTTATGTTCTAACAGTACTTTTTCATAACGAACCATAATATTCGCCGTTTGTTCGGCCTGCGTCCCCCCGCCGGCCTCCAGATTTAAGTCTGGCATCGGGATTTGAAGCTGCTCAAAGAAGTTATCGCTCATATTCCGGTCGTAGTGTTGTCCGGTATGCACTAATCTAAACTGAATATCGTAGCCTTTCTTTTGCGTTTTTTGTATGACTTCGATAATCGGTGCCACCTTCATGAAATTGGGGCGCGCGCCTACTATGATATCTATGAGCATAACTATTAAGGTTTCGGGTAGTGTAATTTAGTGGGTGTTTTGCTTAATTTTGTTCAAAAAAAGACTGGTCATGGTAATTGAAAAAAAATGTTGTCATAAATGTGGTTCGGAACATATCGTGAAAAATGGTTCGAATAGTTCTGGAAACCCGAAGTACAAGTGCAAAGCGTGTGGTTTTGGGGGTGTTTTTCAAAGTGTGCGTAAAAGTGAGGCGTTCAAAGAAATGGTTGTGCAGGCGGCCCAAGAAC
>JAFLBZ010000012.1 GCA_017303715.1 Rhodothermia bacterium
GTCATGGCTTAACTCTCCATCGAGTAGCCGGGAAAAACCCGTAGCACTCGTTTGACCCGTGCTACTGATCAGATAATCTGTGTATAAATCAAGTATTGTTTCCATAAGCGAAAATATATGCTTTTTTTATCCTTCTGTTCAACCCTGCGTAACATCAGTTATTAATTTTTAGTTGAGCATTCAACGATAAGCCCTGTCTTTTCATCTTCAAGAAAAAATAGTTGATGATTAGGCAGGGCTTACTGTATATTACCAACAGCCTTCTTAATTCATCTCCGCTTTAGCGTCTTTGGCCTAAAAGATAAATCGTTAAAGCATCCTGCATCTTCAAATTATAGAACAATGCTACTCAAATTTGAGCCTTTCTTGCGCAACAAGCACACAAAGTTTTTACTTGATCTGGTTGTTTGGTCTTTATTAACCCCTATTGCTGCTGTTCTCAGGGTTGATAACGACTGGGTAAAATATCAAGAAGCCATTCTCTGGCTTGTATGTTTGGCTTTGCCACTAAAGGCTTTGGCTGTTTATCAATTGGACTTCCACCTCCGGTCTTGGCATAAAATGGGTATTCCAGATTTAATGGCCATCATTATTGGGGTTACGGGGGTAACCGCATTGGTCTTTGTGCTAAATCTTTTTACCGGGCTTCCAAGAAGTATTCCTGTAATCGAAGGTTTTTTGGCCGTTGTATATTTGGGTGGGCTTCGTTTATTGGTGCGTCTTTATTATGAAAACAGGAATGCAAACGTAAATCGTACCCAGCATAAAACCCGCAGGGTAATTGTGGTCGGTGCAGGAGAGGCTGGAAATATGGTGATGCGGGAGATGCTTCGTAAGCCAATGGCAGGTCGTGTTCCGATTGGCTTTGTAGATGATGCTTCAGATAAGCAATATCAGAAGTTTCTTGGCAAGCCTGTTTTGGGGAAAATTAAAGACATTCCTCAAATTGCTAAAAACCACCATGTTGATGAGATGCTGATTGCAATGCCTTCGCAAAGAGGGGCTTTTACGAGGCAATTGGTAGAGATTGCGCGTAAAAGTGGGCTTGAGCATAAAATAATGCCCGGCATTAACGAATTACTCACAGGGCGTGTGTCTATTTCATCCATGCGAGAAATAGATTTAGATGACTTGTTGCGCCGTGATCCGATTCGCTTAGATGTTGAAGAAATCAGGTCTTATATCACTGGAAAAACCATTTTGGTTACAGGTGCTGGTGGCTCTATTGGCTCGGAGGTGGTTCGTCAGGTAGCATTGTTTGATCCAAAAAAAGTCATCCTCTTAGGACGTGGTGAAAACAGTATTTACTTGATTGAGCAAGAGGTAAAAAGAAGTTGGCCGGAGTTAACGGTAATCCCAGTTATTGCGGATGTTCGAAATAGGGAAAAATTAGAGACTGTTTTTCAACAATATCGGCCACAATTGGTCTTTCATGCGGCAGCGCATAAACACGTTCCGCTGATGGAAGCGAATCCCGACGAGGCCATGCTGAACAATGTGGGCGGGACCAAAAATCTTGTTGAATTAGGGTTGCTTTATCAAATTGAGCGTTTTGTCAATATCTCGACGGATAAGGCCGTGAACCCTACTTCTGTAATGGGTTCATCCAAAAGACTGTCTGAGTATTTGGTTGCGCGGGCGGCTGGTCTTGCTGCTAAAGGCCAAAGTTTTGTTTCTGTTCGTTTCGGGAATGTACTTGGTAGCAGGGGGAGCGTTGTTCCGCTTTTTAAAGAGCAAATCAAAAGAGGTGGTCCAATTACGGTGACTCATCCAGGCATGACACGCTATTTTATGACCATTCCTGAAGCGACACAGTTGGTTCTGCAAGCAGGTTCTATGAATGGAAATGGGAATGTTTACGTGTTAGACATGGGTGAGCCTGTTAGGATTGTAGATTTAGCCAAAGACCTCATTATGTTGTCGGGGTTAGAGCCTGATAAAGATATCCCCATTGTATTTTCAGGTCTTAGGCCGGGCGAAAAGCTCTTTGAGGAACTTCTGACGGCTGAAGAAGGAACCTATGCCTCTCGTCATGAGAAGATTTTTGTTGCGAAAAATAGCACAAGTGAAGATCCGAATCTCATGCGTAAGATTGAAACTTTGTTTGAATTGGCAAAACTTCAAGATGGTGACGGCATTCGTGAGGTTTTACATGAACTAATACCAACCTATACAGAGCCAAAAATCATTAATGGCAATCTTGTAAATCAATAGTACCCCTCCTTTAAAAACAAAAAATGAATACTACAACAAATCACCCCGAATTAGAGGTTTCATTGCCTCTATCTGTTCATTTTCAAGCACTTCAAGAAAAAATCAACACCAAAACGGTTAAAGTTGGCATTGTTGGTTTGGGCTACGTTGGCTTACCGCTCGCGGTTGAATTTGCCAAAGTAGGGATAGATACGTTGGGTTTTGACGTAAGCCCCGAAAAGGTGGTACAGATCAATGCTGGGGTTAACTACATTGGAGATGTGAAGGACGAAGAACTTCGGGAAGCCGTAACGGTGGGCAAACTTAAAGCCACCTATACGTGGGAAGCGGGTAAAAACGTAGATGTCTTCATTATTTGCGTACCTACACCCATGTCTCGACACAAAGACCCTGATGTCACCTATATCGAGAAGGCGTCTGAGGCGATTGCAAACGTGTTGCGTCCGGGACAATTGGTTATTCTAAAGTCCACCACATACCCCGGTACAACAGAGCAGGTGGTACAGCCCTTTTTAGACAAAACAGGCTTAAAATTGGGAGAAGATTATTTCCTTGCCTATAGCCCAGAGCGCGTAGATCCAGGAAATGAAACGTGGCATACCGGCAATACACCAATCGTAGTAGGTGGCGTTACGACGGCATGTTTGGCGTTAGCAACTGCTACCATGAAGTTATTTGTGGGCCATGTTCATCAGGTTAGCTCGCCTAAAGTGGCCGAGATGGAAAAGTTGTTAGAAAATACGTTTCGGTCGGTAAATATTGCATTGGTGAACGAATTGGCACAACTCTGTGACCGGATGGGCGGCATCAATATGTGGGAGGTGGTTGAGGCGGCAAGTACCAAGCCGTTTGGATACATGAAGTTTACTCCCGGACCGGGGGTTGGGGGGCATTGTATCCCCATTGATCCCTATTATTTATCTTGGCTGGCACGGAAATACGATTTTGAAACCAGTTTTATCACTTTGGCCGCGAAGACCAATGAGGCGATGCCTTTCTATGTGGTAGATGCTGCCATTCGTGCCATTGCGGAACAGCCTGTGGCCCTGAAGGATGCCCATGTTTTGGTCATGGGGGCTACATTCAAAAAAGATGTTGCAGATGCGCGACACTCTTTGGCAGAGCCTATTTTGCGGCTTCTTCGCGATAAAAATGTTAAGAATATTACCCTCACAGACCCCATGGTGGATGAGTTTACATTTGATTGGTCTAATGGTCAGGCAGAAACCATCCGAACCGAGCCGCTTACATCAGCATTGGTAGCGTCTGCCAGCGTGGTGATTTTGATTACAGATCATACTGATTTTGATTATGACATGGTGGCTCAACATGCAAAGCATATCGTTGATACACGAAATGCGTTTAAGGATGTGGTATCGAAGGATCATATTGTCTTGGTGGGTGGTGGCCAGCATTGAGTGTGCTATGCCTGTTTTTTGAAAAGCCCTAACGGATGGCGTTGGGGCTTTTTTTATTGTCGTGGGCTGCCTTGGCACCGACGTGAGATGTAACGTGAGTTATTGGCGGTTCAGGCTTTGATGGTCCAATTTTGCACCATTACCAAGATTGCTAATCTCCACTTAGAACCATCGAAAAAAAACCACGCTGAAGCATGTGGTTAATTCCAAGTCGGAAAGCGAGCGGCAATGTTGCTCGTCTGTATAACAGCATAAAGCAAGTAACATGAGAACCAATAGCAAGGCGGGGCTTTAGCCTTGAACGATGGATAAAGGCGAATGCCGTGCGTTGGGAATGGCATTCTACTTGTCATGGCTAAAGCCAAGCGTTTGATCGTCGCAGACAACCCCACGTTGAAGCATGGGGTTAATAAACATGTGGCAACGCAACTCGTGTGAATAGAGACATAACGCAAGTAAAAACAAAGCCAAATAGAATATTAACTCCGTCCTTCAGGGCGGAGGTGAGCGCAAACTACATAACAAACGGGGCTTTAGTCTTGATGAAAACGCAACGTGTATGCCGTGCGTTGGAAGTGGCTTTCCATAAAGAAGCCGAGGTTGTATAAAAAGTGTTGTTATCGCTTAGTTGTATTCTTAGAGCGGCTTTTTACACAACCCCAGGCCATATAACTCACGTGCTTTTTTTACCGAGAAAGAAGGATAAATTCCCAGGGCTTTAAGCTGAAGACAGGATTTCCGGTTATGCGTTGGTCTTCGCCCGTCATTACGTTGATGTACGTACCCGCAAATTTCCCCACTTGTAAGGTAATGTTTTTAGCCTCGGGGGAGAGGTTGAAGACCGCCAAAACACGTTGATTATTTTTTTCACGTACAAATGCCATGACCTGTGCATCGTCGGTTGTGGTAAGACGTTGTACAGCGCCACCTGCTTCCCCATTCCAGAGGGCCTGGTTGGTATGTTTAAGTTGGGTCAGTTTTTGGTAAAATGCGACACGCGAGGGGCCTGTCCAATCAATTTCATCTTTGTGGAAAAAAGAAAGCCGCTTGTCTAAAGTTGCCTCTTGGCCATTATAAATCAAGGGCATACCATCAAAGGTAAAGACCAATGCCGAGAAGGTATTCATTGCCTCGCCGAAAGATTCGCGTTCTGTACCGTTCCACGTATTTTCGTCATGGTTTTGGGTGAAGTGCATTTGATAACCTTGTGTGGGGAACTTGGATTTGAACTCGGCAAGGTACGTCATAAGGTCATTTGCATTTTTTTTGCCTTTTGCAATATCCTTAATCAGTACATGGAACTTCCAGCCATAGTTTGCCTGAAAGCAGGACGTAAGGTGTTCTGGAATATCCCCCCACTCCGATAGCATAAACACGGGTTTAATGCGGTCTAAGGCCACCCGAAGTTCTGCCCAGAAGTCATTGGGTATAAAACCAGCTACATCCTCGCGGAAGCCATCCACATCAAATTCACGCACCCAATAGACGTGTGCATCAATAATGGCCCGGCGCAAGGCCGGATTGTTATAATCCAACATGGCCACATCCGTCCAGTCTGTCGGTTGTTTGGAAAAAGGATCAATGGGAACGGTAAATTGGCCATTAACTTTCACAAAATACGAGGGCTTTTCCTTCATCCATTTAGATTCCCATCCGGTATGATCTGGCACAAAATCTAAGATCACTTTTAGGCCAAGTGCATGTGCTTTTTGGATGAATGCGCGGAGATCGGCTTTGGTACCGAGTTGCGGATTGATTGCTTTGAAATCGTAGGCGGCATAAGGACTGCCAAGGCAAGGTGTAGTCTCGGCAGGATTACACTTTTTCTGTGCCTCCGCAATGGGGTAAATCGGCATAAGCCATACAATATCCACGCCCAATGCTTTTATTTGGGGTAAGGCTTCCGTTGCCTTCGCCAAAGTACCTTCCTTGGAAAACTGGCGGGTATTCAATTCGTAAATCACGGCATTTTTAGCCCATTCGGGAACACGCATGACGGGCGTAAGATTGGGCGGGCCTTCTGTGCCGATGAGCTGCGTGCTCTTACAAGCAGGGAGCCACATCAAAGCCATAAGGACGAAAAAGTATCGGGGATGGAACATATTGACTAGAGGTTAGCAGGTATAAATACACGAAATTTGCTGTATGATCGGGGTCTTGAAGAGACGAATGGGAAAGTAATTCATTTCTCTGATACCCCAAATTGCACTCGCCTAAGAAAACCCCTTCCGAGATTAAACTTATCTGATTCTTAATACGATGAGACAAGAGAACCCCAAGCACCTGATCCGGTTTTATGGACAATTCGGCATAGTGCCCGCTTGGTGTCGCTATCTTTTATCTTTTAAACCTTTCAAATAAGCGCCAAAAAATGACGATGCCCCGATTTTGCGTGCCCCTTTCTTCTGTTTTGCTCCTTGTCCTGCTGGGCTTAATCAGTGCCTGCCGACCTTTTGGGCGGTCAGAATCTTCAGAATTGATGCCTTCGGATTCGCTCTCTCGCAGAATTGCCGCGAAAGTGCCCATCGAGCGCTTAGAACGATTGTGGATATCGGGAAATACCTCAGAGAATGACATGATTCATCCGCAAACTGTTCGTTTTGGCCCAAACAACCAAATCTATGTGGGAGACGTGGAACGCAACCGCATTTTTGTGTACGACTTCATGGGCAAACGTGTTGGTGAGATTGCTTCGTCAGAATTTAAATACCCCTACTTGGCGGGTTTCAAAGGGGATACCGTATTGGTATTAAACCGTGGGCTAAATCGGTTGGAATATTATAAACAAGGTCGTAAGGTTCACACAATGTCTATCCCCCAAGGCCCCATGACGTATGTACTCTATCATCAAGGGCAGTATTATTATAAGGTAACCGGTGCAGATGATAGCTTTCAGGGTCTGGTTGCACGACTTAAACCGAATGGACAGATTGGCTGGCCAAGTGCTAAACTCTCTAAAAAACGGTTTTGGCGGTATGCGGGCAATTTACGCATGTGGGGAGATCGCCCGATGAGCCTCTCTGGATTTAGACCTGTGGTAGATTTTTTAAGGCCCAATGGGGGACTAGATACCCTTAAACTTACGGGGTTTGACTCGCCCATGCTCCGACGTAGCCGTGCGTTTATCGTGGGTGATGAATGGAACCCGCCGTTACTTACGCCCGCTGCGGTTGCGCTGGATACCTCCTTATTTGTCTTGAACTTGCGGGCCGGATGGCTGCGGATAGACCGCTACGACGAAAAGGGAATGCTCCAACAAGTGGCAGAGACCCCAAAACCACAGTATCAAAAAAATTGGACTCCGATGGATATGGATGCCAAACGTTTGCCAGATGGCCGTCTCATTTTTGCGATTGCATACCACGAACCCACGCCATCGGTGAGATTGTATCAGTGGCAGATGGATGCAAAGATCACAAAATAATATATTTCATCAAATATTAAATTTATGACTGCGGAACGTTCCTCGCCCCAAGTAGCTTCTGATAATCCCATCTTTCAACGACACCTTTTCGCTTACAAGGTAGCAGCCTCATACGTGTATGGAAACGTATTAGAAGTTGGAAGTGGAACGGGTTATGGTATTCGAGAACTTGCACCTAAAGCTACACATTATAGTGCCATAGACAAGTATGAAACACCTGTTTATAATGATTTAGAGCATGTTCATTTCCAGTTAGGGCATATCCCCCCATTTCCCTATTCTTCCGAGCAATTCGATGTAGTGGTCTCGTTTCAGGTGATTGAGCATATTGAGGACGACCATTTGTTTGTCTCGGAATGTGCCAGAGTACTTAAACCGGGAGGTACGCTAATTCTTTCTACGCCCAATATTCGTATGTCGCTCACGCGGAATCCGTGGCATGTTCGGGAATACACGGCCTCCGAATTAACCCAATTGTGTACCGCATTTTTTCATTCGGTAGAGATGAAAGGTATTTTTGGAAAAGAAACTGCAATGGCCTATTTCGAAAAAAATAAGGCTTTTGTCGAAAAAATTACCCGTTTAGACGTGTTTAACCTGCAATACCACCTGCCCCGACGTATTCTCCAAATACCATATGATGTACTTAATCGGCTTAATCGGCTGGCATTGCGTAAAAGTGATGTTGGATTAACCCATACCATTAGTACCTCTGACTTTGAGCTTGATACCGCCTCAGATCGTTGTTTTGACTTGTTTTGTATTGCCCAGAAAAGTGCTGGTTGACCAAATCTTAATCGCACATAAACTAAACGATGATTCGTTGGCTTGCATCATAAACCGGCAGACAGACATGACGTGCCCCGCCACCAACGGTCATCAGTTAGTCAATCGCAAAATCGGTTTATTACGGTAAAGGTCTCGTAAACTTGTTTACTTTTTGATCTCATTCCGATACTGCGTTTCAATCTTGGCATTCAGAGGCTTTGTTTTGTGTAGGTATTGGGACACGAAACCTTTTGGAACAGATTTTTCTTTGTATCTATAAAGGTGGCATACCGTTTGTTATCGGATAAGAACGTTAAATACCCAAACCTCATACGGTTGTTTGTAATGGAAAAACAAAGTATCTACGCGCCCAAAATTATTACTGGCATCAACGTGATTGATGAAGCTTGGGGCGGTTTGTATCGTGGTGGTTCATACCTCCTCTATGGTCAAGCTTGGACAGGTCGGAGTTTGATGAATCTGCAATTCGCATTTACGGGGGTAAAGCAAAAAGAGCGTTGTCTCTATATTTTCCCAGAGCGACCGCGCGACCTCATCATCCAAGCGGCTTCCATAAACTTTGACTTGAGAGGATCCGTAGAGGATGGGATGGTTAAGTTGATGCGAATCCCTCCATCGTTTAAACCCAATGAGCTCACCGACGAGGAGTTGCACAAGGCCATCACGGATTTGGTTCAGGTGGTTGCACAAGAAAACCCAGATCGGCTGATTATTGATAACTTTAGTCGTTTTGCTCAGTTCAAATCTTTTGCTGCGTTTCAAGATGCTTTTATAGACATGCTTGAACGGATCGAATTGGTGGATACGACGCTGTTATTTGCATTAGGAGAACCTGCGAACGACAACGCTCGCAACGTCATTGAGTTTATTGCCCGACAAGTCACGGGCTGCATTCATGTGGCGCTCGACCAAGAAGAGCCTACTTCTTCCCGTCGTTTACTTACCATTATCCCAAACATTGGTCACCTTGAAGGGCCTGTGGCGGACTATTGGGACTTGGCCGAGACGGTTGCCGAAAACGAGCGTTACCTCTTGGAGCAAATTGCCCTCCAGCAGTCTTTCGAGGAGCCAGAGCCGGAGTTGTCACAGCCAAAAGTTGAAGAGCCAGTTCCGGTATCAGAGCCAGAACCAGCGCCAGTGACCCCCATTGTTTTACCAGAGCCAGAGCCAGTAGTGCCAGAGCCTGCGTTAGGGCAGCCATTTATTTTGCCAACCATGCAAGCGCCAAAGCGTTTGTCTGAGTTGCCTCGTCGTTTTGGAAGCTCGGCACGGATGCCTGCTTATGCATCTTCCAACCATGCGGCAGTACCACCGCCGGTTCCCGTTACCAAGCCAGACCCAGTGGCGCCTCCACCAATAACCCATACCCCGATTATCCCGACGCCGATTGCGGCTACATTGCCATCCTTCGAAAACCTGAGCAGCCTTCGTCAAGAAGAGGAAGCTCTTGAAGCAGAAGTGGCCTTAGATGGCGTCAGAGACTATACCAATCGGGCGGCTTTCCAGCAAGTTTTGGAACAACAATTCCGGTTGCGTGACCAAAATGGACACTCCTTTTTGCTGATCGCCATGCGTATGGATCGTGGAGAAGGCAAAAAAGTCCGTCCGTTTGATTTTGAGTTTATTCTGGATTTGGTGACCGATGCTTTGCGCAGTTCCGATAGTATGTTGGTAAACCATGATCGTGAGCGTTTGGTGATGTTGCGTGCAAATATTGGCGCAGAAGAGTCGCAGTCTTTCTTTACAGAATTGATGGGGCAACTTAGGAAAGAGGCTCCTCAACAAGCAGAACACTTGTTGCGTTCGGTATCCGCTATCGTGGTTCCCGATGGCAAACCTTTTAAAACGGCAGAAGAATTCTTGGCTTATGCCATGGATCGGCCTTAAACTCACCGCTCAATTCGCTTCATCCGCTATGAAAAAGTTGCGATATACTCTCCTTATTGTGGTTGCATTATGCATCTACAATCCGACAGCCGATTCTGTCTTGGCCCAACAGCGTGTCACGGATTCGGCCAGTGTAAATGATCCTCTGGAGCAAGCTCGGCAATTTATCCGCAAAAAACGCTATGCCGACGCTTACGACCTCCTCCAATCTGTACGGGAGCAATATGGCAACCAGCATGAATGGATGCGGTTGACCGTAGAAGTAGATGATTATTTTGTCCGTGCAAAAGGAAGATCTTTGCTGTTTCCGATAGATCGGTTATCCTATAAGGTGAAAGTTACCCCAAACGATAGCAAAACCCGTTATGAATTGGTGGATGCCCTGATGCAGGCTGGTCGCTTCTATGAAGCTGAAGAACATTTGGAAGGCCAACGTTACATCAATGCGCAAGACTCCGAATATCTGCGTCGCAAAAACGAGATGGCAACACGGAAAGCCAGTCTTACGGCACAAAAAATTGCACAACTCCAAGCCAAAGTGGCTGCAAACCCCAGAGATGGACAAGCTTTGCGCGAATTGGCGTACTTCGAGGCCGTGAGCGGTAGCCGCGACGCTGCCCTTGCCACCTATCAACGTGCTTTGACCGTAAGCAGTGATCCAGAATTGAGGTACGAATATGCGGACTTGCTCATGTCTATGGAAAGATATGACATGGCACTGCCAGAGGTAGAAGCCTTGATTGCTGCTCGGCCCACAAGTCTAAAATACAAGAATCTTTACGCATCCATCACCCTCTTTAGTGGTAAAGTAACCAACAAAACCGAGCAATATTTGATGGAGGCGCTACAGAGCGAGACCTGTAATGTGGATATTCTGGCCAATATGTCTTTGCTGAAAGTCTATCAAGGCAAATTGGACGATGCTGATCAATTTGCGCGTCGTGCGCAAACGTGTGTGGGTTCAGGGTTTAATGGCCGCTTGGAACAGCTCGATCAGTTAATTGCCGAAAGTAAACGTACTGGAAGCCGAGGCATTGGCGCCATTTCTGCTGCAAATGTAGAATTGGAACGCGCTCGTCAGCTATCACGCGAGCAAAAATATTTTGACGCTGCGGATGCCTTTGAGATGTACTTCCGTAAAGGCGGTTCTGTGAAAAAAGAAATCCTTGCCGAGATGGCAAATGCGATTGCCGATGGTGGCGATCCGGAATCTGCGATTGGCGTTTTGCAACGCGCTTTGGTGGAGCAATATGACCCTGAATTGGTCTTGCGTATTGCACAACTCCGCTATGATATGAATGACTATGCGGGCGCAATCGCTGTACTTGAGGAATTGATGGATCGGGGACATAAGCAAAAAGAGGCGTATCGTTTGTTAGGAGATGCGTATGCTAAAGCCAGATGGTTTGGTAAATCCCGCGAAGCCTATAACATGGCATTGGCCTATTCGCCCGATGATCCTGATATTCGCCAAAGAATTGGTTGGGCAACGCCGGGTGTTGGCAAAAGTGGGTCTTATGACTACGCTGCACTACTGATTCCATTTGTACGCGGGATCAGCGCCAAAGGATTTGAGACCAGTTATGATGCCCTTGCTATGGGAATTAGCTCTCAAGTTACGCTCCCCATTCCGGTGGTATTGACTGCTGGCTTTACGTCTGGAGGCAATAAGGGAACGGCGTTTCAATCGCGACCCGGTATCAGTGATCCCATCAAAAATCCTGATGGGGATAAACCCCTTGGATATGGCGATACATGGTACAACCAAGTTTCTCTTGGCGCCTTTATAGACCTGACGAAGCCGGAGCCATACCGTTTTTATGGACATAACTACACCAATCGTATTGCTGCCGAAGGTGGACTTGTGGACTATGCCGGTGGGCGGACTGCGCCGTTTGGTGCTGTCCGTTATTACCACCAAACCAAAAACGTATTCCGCCTTTCCTTGGGCGCTGAGCGACAAGAAGGGGCAACGGCACTATGGGCGCCGGCAGGTGCACAAAATGAATTGGTGCTCTATCAGTTGGGTGGCGATCTTGGTACGCCACATGGCCAAAAGTTGCTCTTTAATGCGGCCTACTCGTACAATATTGCCAAAGATAAGTTTGGCGAAAACAAGGGGATGTCTATTGGTGGCGACCTCGGCTACAAGACATTCCGTAATTCATGGATTGGGGTCAGTTATTACACCATCAACTACGACAATAAGGTGAACTTCTATTTTTCGCCTACAAATTGGTCGTATCAAGAAGTTATGGCATGGCTCTTGCATGAACGGGAAATGGCCGAAAAGTACTACGTTCGTTTCAAAGTGGGGCCGGGGATGTTGCTGAACAACGATTTTGCCTTTGGCCGTGGCGAATTAGACGTCATTTATAAGTTTGCTCCTAATATCGGAATTGGCCTCATGGGTCGGATTACCCAGTCTTTCCGCTATCGGAATAAATTAGAAACCAACCCATACAATACCTATCAAATTTTGGTCGGTGGGGTGAACTTCTACTGGACGCTCTGAGGCTTTCGAACCTTCAGGGCATGATCCCTGCCAACGTGTTTACAACCCAAAAAGGCAGACCCCACGTCTGCCTTTTCTTTTTACCACCAAGTGACGATGAAACCACCTTCATCCCAAAAAAAGATTACGCCGAGCCGTCCTCCCAAGCCCTTGCCGGAATTGGTGCATACGGCTTTTGATCCTTTGGTGGTTCCACAGTACGAGCCGCTTAAACCAGAGAAACCTTCGCCTTGGTGGTTTGGTTTTATGTTGTTGCTCTTGATTTGTGGTGGCATTTTTCTCTTTTTGGTCATTCAAAATCCGATCATTCCTTTTTTGGGCTATCGGTTATTTGCAGATCGGGCTGTACTGACTTGGTCTGGCTTGGTGGTTCAGGCTTCTACCTATGTTTTGGTTGTTTTCTTATTGGTGGTGGTGGCGCGTTATGCCTTCCAGATGCTTTTTGCATTGCTTTACATGATTCGATACACCTTCCAATACGGGCAAAAGCGAGGTACATTTACACCGCCTGTCTCGGTGGTTGTGCCCGCCTACAACGAGGAAAAACTTATCCGTCAAACATTGCTCTCTCTGCTTTCGATGGATTATCCAGAATACGAAGTGATTGTAGTAGATGATGGGTCTCAAGATCAAACGGCGCGAATTGTGGAACGTGTTTTGGGAAAACATGGTAATGTAACGCTTCGGTTGGTCACCAAGCCTAATGGCGGGAAAGCTTCCGCCCTAAATGCGGGCATCCAAGTGGCCAAACACGACTTTGTGCTTTGTGCCGATAGTGACTCCAACCTTGCGCCAGAAACACTCCGTATGGCAATCCGACACATGGAAGATCCTAAAATTGGCGCAGTGGCGGGTAATGTGAAGGTGCTTAACCGCAATACATGGTGGACAACTTTTCAGGCGCTGGAATATGTTGAGGGCCTCAACCTTACGCGAACGGCGCAGAGTTTTTTTAAATTGGTCAATATTGTGCCCGGCCCTGTAGGTCTTTTCCGTAAATCCACCATTGAAAAAGTAGGCTGGTATAGCTCAGACACCTTTGCTGAAGATTGCGACATTACCCTAAAGATGTTGCGAAAAGGGTGGCAGGTGGTCTATGAGCCAATGGCGGTTTCGTGGACGGAGGCGCCCAATACCATTTCCTCTCTCATTAAACAGCGTTATCGCTGGACGCGGGGAATTCTTCAGGCCATTCGCAAAAATCGTCATCAAACATGGTCGAACTTTGGTGCTTGGCTACAAATGTGGTTGGTTATCTTCGAGGCATTTGTGTGGCCATTTGCAAATGTTTTCGCAACCGTGTATTTTATTTATGTGGCTTTTACATACAGTATTGCCTATTATCTCCTCTACTGGTGGCTTGGACTTACGTTACTGGATATGGCTATGGCGCTTTGTGCGGTTGCGGCGGAGAGGGAGGAAGTACGTCTGGTGTGGTATGCCGTCTTTTATCGCATCTTCTTTGTCTT
The DNA here is from genome assembly GCA_017303715.1 of Rhodothermia bacterium. Classification (GTDB taxonomy): domain Bacteria; phylum Bacteroidota; class Rhodothermia; order Rhodothermales; family UBA2364; genus UBA2364. The sequence continues at coordinate 13,717 of JAFLBZ010000012.1, forward strand.
GGTGATAGACATTTGTAAGATTTTGGCCACGATAGAGGAGTTTTTGGGTATCCGAATGCATTGGGGGAAGTTGGATCGTATTGGTTCAAGGTAGTTGTCGAGGGGCGGAATGGCCAAAAGGCCGAGTGGGTTGTGTCGCTTGGCCGGTGTTTGGGTTAAAAATGAAATTTCGTAACAAGCCAAGTGCAAAATAAGCCGCTGGCATATAGTTTTAGAAAAACATCACGTGCAGTCGGTTTTAGGCACACTGTTTGTAAGTTCATGTTGATAGGAATCACCTTCCTGTTAAAGAATATAACACGTTAGTGAATCTTAGCCTCCGCAAGGCGTGACGATAGGTTGCCTAAAAAATTATATTCACAAAACTTAAACGGCCTAAGTACGATACTTGTTGGAACTTAAGAAGCCTCCCGACGATAACATAAACCACAGAACTTTCGTGGAAAAAAAGGATTGAAAAACCTTTTGATACAGCAAATGCCCACCATTAAATCAGTAGAATAGCTATGGAAGCCCAAAGCCTGACCATCTTAACGACAGTCATTCTGGTATTGATGCTGGGAACATTGATTTTCAGTTTTGTGCAATATTGGTTGCATCGCATTCGTGAGCGCCAAGCACGGAAAGACGAGGAAGCCTTGCGTCAAATTGAGCCGCCAAAGCCGTATGTACTTACGGAAGCCGCTTCAACAGCCATCAGCAGGCCCACTGTTCCTCCGCCTGTTCCTACAACACCAAAGGCTGAGGTGAAACCACTACACAAGGCATTGGCTTCTCAAAACGAGATTCCAACCGCCGAGATCCCAATTCCTAAAAAAGAGAAGACCCCTTTTACCGTCACCATGTTGGAGCCACCCACGGGCGAGCGGAATGTGGCGAAACAAGCGCCGTCCCAAATGGTTCGGGAGGCTACAAGAGAACCTCTGCCGCTCATTTCTAAAGAACCCAAGGAAATGAACTTGGAAGAGGTGGTGATTGTGCCAGAACAAATTACTGCAAAGGTGGAGGTTTCTGAAGTACTTGTATCGGAAGAAATTGTGTCGGAACCGCTTGCCACCCCTGAAATCAAGGTACTGTCGCAAAATATGTTGCCCGATATGCCAACCGCAGAACGGAGTATAGATGAAGTTTTCACACCACCGCTCCTTACCGTAAACGCGGAGACCACCAGTGGAGACGGTGCTTATGTTGGTGGCGATTCTGCCGGAGGTTTGCATGCGCTTGAAGACCTTATTGGGCCAGAGCCTTTAGTTCTGGAGTCTATCGGGCCATTAGATGCAAAAACTGCCTCACCAATGAAGCCTTCCAATAGCCAGTTATTTATGGTTCCGGTAGAGCTTGCTGCCATAAGACCTCGAATGACCATTGAACGCCCCGTACCCAAAAAGAAAGTATCACCTACACCGAAGCCTGTAGCGCCACTTGTTTCTACGCCTGCGGTACAACAAGTGCCTCCTCCCACCACTCCTTCCAAACCGGCTCCACCACGTCGCGATGAAGCGCCAGAGTGGAACTGAGTTTGTTTTAATGCTGCCTTATGCTCTATCGTCCTGCACGCGTAAACCTGCTGTGGTTGCTCTTGTTTTCGTTGTTTTTTGTGATTGCAGGTGGTTTCGTTTTTATTCAACTGTTAGACAGTACCATTGGTGGCCCTTCAAATCTTAAGCGGCTGATTCCCGCCCGAAGAGCGCCTCTACGTGTTGCCATTCTCAAAAGTGATTACACCGCTCAAGTTCATAATATTCTTCAATTTAGTGGTTCGGGAGTTCATTGGCGGGACACAACCGTAGCGCAGTGGCAACACCTTTTACAAATCCGAAACCAAGGTGCATATCCCCTCACCGATGAGAATATTGAAGATGGACAATTGGTGGATAAAGACGGAAATCCGAGATGGGAAATGCTCATTTTACCTTCTGTGCGAGCCTTGAGCGATGAAGAGACAAAACAAATCCGACACTACATTAACAAAGGCGGAACCGTTGTAGCCACTTGGGCCTTGGGTCTCTATAAGCCAGATGGTTCTTGGCGTGGTTGGGGGTTTATGGAAGACTTGTTTGGCATTTCCATTTCTGGATTTGTGGCTCCCGGTTCTCCCAGCCATCGCGTAACGCAGGAAATGGTTACGGGTGTTACCAAATCCGGTTTATACCTTAAGTTGGCGGATGCGATCTCTTTTCCGGATGCCAAAACCAGTGCTTTAAAAGAACTAAGTGGCTTTCGGTGGGTATCTTCTTCATTACCTAATGGTTTAGCAAAGGATTACATTGTTGCAGATACTTTTACGTCTGTACAGGTGAATAACAAAGGAAAACGTACCCGTATCCCCTCTGTTTCTTTAACCCATTACGAGTGGGTTGGCGGCGATCCCGAGAAGCCTCGTCTTTTGCCTAGTTCGGAGAAAGGATTTCGGAACTTTACTGTCCGTCCCGCCACGCCGATTACCCACAACATACCATCAGGCTATCGAATTCGTGTGGGAACCTACGACCGCCCCATTATGTTTCGTTCCGTCAGGAAGCAGACAACCATTGCGGGATATTGGTATGACCATCAATTAGAAGATCGCCCCGCAAGAATGGCTGTCGAGGAATCCGCCGGAATGGTAGTTGGGACGTATGGCAGTGGGCGTTTTGTCTATCTGGGCCATGAGTTGGCTGCAATGGGCGGGAAGGATAAACAGTTGGGTTTCGATCCGAAAGATGCCAAAGTTCTGGAAAGCCTCTTCAACAATATCATTGATTGGCTGATTCGGAAGCCTGTGGCGTGGGCATCGGTTTGGCCTTATGGCTACGAGTCTGCCGCCGCTATGATGACGATTGCCGATGATAGCCCGCTGAAATTGTCCTATATGAAAGAGGTTCTAACCGATGAAAACATTCGCGGAACCTATTTCTTAGATGCAAATGACCTCCGCGTGCCCAATGGTTTTCTGGATAATCTATCTGGAACGGGTGATATTGGTTTATGGGACAATGCCGAGACACCAAGAACCATTCAAACATTATTAGGCCCTGAAAAAGCAGCATTAGAAGCTAAAGACCCTAAAAAAACCATTTGGGGCGTGTTTTTCCCACATCCGGTAACACAAGGAAACCTGATTGCTGCTCAAGAGATGAATTTTAGATATACGGTCTCAGCGGAATACGGGCGAAGCATTCAGCCAATTGGCCCCGAACGTCCCTTCTCCGGTTTGGTACAGATATATAAGGCTGGTAGGACAGGCGGAGAAACCTTATTGGCTGGTGCACGCGGCGCATTGGGTGTAGAAAGCAGTTTGCTTGCCGAGGCGGAACGGATTCGGATGGACGGCGGGTTTTATCCGATATTGCTCCGTACATCCGATCTGGAAAATACGGGCTTCATAAGTGGTGTTCGTGGCGCTATTCGCACCATGCAGGCTAAGCGTTTTTGGTTTGCCAGTGGTTTGCGGTTGGCCACATGGATGAATGCCCGCGAAAAGGTGCAAACCACCATCCGGCAAACCAGCGATGAACGGTTTGTGGTACAAATCTCAAATGATTCGGGGTTGAAAATAGACAGTTTAGCCCTCTTTGTCTGGTTACCTAAGCCATTTGATCCAGATAAACAGCGCATTTACATTCAACCAGAAACCATGCGGATGGAAAATCTGGTCGAAACGATTAAGGGGGAGAAAACGGCCTTGGTCGCCGGAAAAGATTTTGCCATTATCAACGAAGCAAATACCCAACTCCGCATCCGCATCCGCAACCTTCAGCCGCGCCAATACAATGTGTTCCAGGTAGATGTTTCGCCACGGAAAATCCGCAGGATCAATGAGTGGTGGCATTTTTGAGAACGGGACTGCGGCACAAGACAACGTTACCGCCCTCAAATATTTTTAACTCCCCCTCTTTAGAGTAAATCTAAGAGGCGTGACTGGACTAACTTTTTTGCTCAGCATGGAGAAGTTGTTTGCTTGATCCGCATAAAATTTATGTGAGCCTGAATTTATATTAGTTCTGACAATCAAGTGTTTTAATAACAAAAACTTAAGATATGTAGCGTCTGTTAGCCCAAGGAGGATCATGAAGAAAGTAGTGGTTAAAATAAAAATCAACCTTGGTCGTTGTTCATGTCCCCTTTCCTTCGTATGTTGAAAGCATAAATAGCCGTAAAATTCCGCCTTTAATCTCCCGTGCAGATTTCCATTCCTTTTCAACCTCGACCTATACCAAAATGAATGTTCGGTCTAAGTTTTTCTTAGGTTTATTTGCCATGCTCGTGTTTTCTGCTTGTAGAACACCCAAAATACCCCATTATGCGCTTCCCGTTCCGGCACCAGAGCGGGAGTTCAGAGCCGCTTGGATTGCAACTGTGGATAATATTGACTGGCCTTCTAAGCGTGGTTTGCCTGTGGATCAACAGAAATCAGAATTGGTGGCGCTTTTGGATCGAGCACAGGCGCTCAATATGAATGCCATCATTTTTCAGGTGCGTCCTTCCGCAGATGCTTTGTATGATTCTCCGTTAGAACCTTGGTCTGAGTACTTGACGGGTCAGCAAGGGAAAGCACCGGAGCCTTATTACGATCCATTGGCCTTTGTGATTGAAGAGGCACACAAACGGGGGTTGGAACTTCACGCATGGTTTAACCCGTATCGTGCATGGCATCCGGCAGCCAAAGGGACACCGGCTCCGGATCATATCTCACAAATGCACCCCGAATGGGTGCGGACATATGGCGTCTATAAATGGATGGATCCGGGAAGCCCAGAAGCAGCGGCTTTTTCTAAAAATGTGATGATGGATGTGGTGAAGCGTTACGATGTGGATGGAATACATATGGACGATTATTTTTATCCATATCCAATTTCTGAAAATGGTCGTGAGGTGGATTTTCCCGACGCCGAAACCTTTGCAAACTATGGCAATGGTCTTTCTAAGGCCGATTGGCGGAGGCAAAATGTGAACCACTTTGTCGAGACGCTGTATCGTGAGATTAAGAAGGAAAAACCTTGGGTGAAATTGGGCATCAGTCCCTTTGGGATTTGGCGGCCCGGTTTTCCTCCACAAATCAAGGGCTTTGACCAATACGACAAACTTTATGCAGATGCCAAGCTATGGCTGAATAAAGGTTGGTTAGATTATTTTACGCCGCAACTCTATTGGCCGATTGATAAAGTGGAACAAAGTTACCCGACCTTGTTGAAGTGGTGGATCAGTGAAAATACCCAAAACCGTCATATCTGGCCGGGAAACTATACCAGTAAGGTGATAGACCCCGATCCTACAAAGCGCTGGGACCCCGTTGAATTGGTCAATCAAGTTCGGATGACACAAGACTTGCCCGGAACGGATGGTAACGTTCATTTCAGCATGAAATCTCTGATGGCCTCGAACAGCGTTTTGGGTGATCGGCTTCGTCAGGAGGTGTATCGGTACAAAACGTTGGTTCCGGCTTCCCCTTGGCTCGGAGAAGCACCAAAAGAAAAGCCAGCCGTTAAAATCCGAAAGCAAAAAAAACAACGTCTTGTAGAGTTGGGGTTCGAGTTGTCAGAAAATAGTGCCGCCTCTACAATGCCTTTACACTGGATTATTCGGACGCTCTATGGAAATCGTTGGGAAATGGAATTGGTTTCAGGTAGCGAAACCGTGTACGCACTGAAGGCGATGCATGGTTTGCAAAAGCCGGATTGGGTGGTGGTTTCGGCATTGAGCCGCACGGGGGTAGAGGGGCCACAAACCGCCAAAAGGATCAAGAAATAGGGGCTGTTTTTACCCAACGTAACCGCATGATGCGGTTGGACTTTGGGGTAATCCGTGCCGCTTCGGATGGGCGATGACCCAAGATGGCCCAGATGGTATCTCCGGCCAGTAGAACAGGAATATTGGTTCGGTGTGTAGCAGGGACTTTGGCGTCCGTCAAGAAATCACTAACTTTTTTGTGGTGACCTTGCATCCCGAAAGGCTGAAATTGGTCGCCGATTGTCCATGCACGTATGTGGAATGGCGTCTCTTCTGGCGGGGCTGCCCAGACTTCGCAATCTGTTTCGAGGCTTTTTAGGCAATGTTCTGGGTCTTCGGTGGAATGTAGTTCCAGTTCAAAAATTCCCCATGGCGTTTGGCAAGGGACGTCCGGTGTTAACACAAAAATATCAGAGGTTTGGAGCGTAAGCGTTAAAAAAACAAGTGATTTTCGGTCTCGCCAAATAGCGCCAGAAGGTAAGGTAAGTCTTGTGCCTGTTTGTGAATATGTGAGACGGTCTATTCTGCCGAGGAAGTCACGGCTTTGCGGGAAGTCGGGCAACCATTTTTTGAGAGCTTCTAAGTACAAACGTTTGCGCCAAACAATCGGTAATTTGCTCAGTTCGGTCAGGGATAGCGCCCTTTCCTGCGTATTTATCTTTGCAAAGAGGGCCTTTAGCTTAGGGTGAAAATCGTGGTCTAAGTACGTTCTGAGGTCTTCACCCATGGCGACCAAATGGTCTATTGCCGTGTCACCAAAGTCCTTTTGGATGATGCGCATAAGCCGCTGTCGTACCAAATTTCGGCGGTATTTCGTTTGGTGATTGGAGGTGTCTTCGCGCCAAAAGAGGTTGTTTTCACGGGCATACCGGATTAATTCTTGCTTACGATAAGACAATAAAGGTCTGATAATTTGATATTCAGAGCCGTTGGACAAGGGTCTTACAGCAGGTATTCCGGCAAGTCCCTCAATACTCGTTCCCCGTAAAAGATTCAAGAGGATGGTTTCGGCTTGGTCGTCTGCATGGTGTGCTGTCGCAATAAAACCAATCCCTTCCGCTTGGGCAATACGGGCAAACGCCATGTACCGCAAATTTCGTGCAAATGCCTGTACAGACAGTTCTTTAGGACGGAGTTTTTCTGTTTCAAAAATTTCGATATAACACGGAATCTTCAGTTGTTGGCAAAACTGTTCTACAAAATGAGCATCTGCTTCCGAGTCATCACCCCGTAACCGATAGTTGATGTGAACGGCTGTTACCTTATAGCCGAGCATAGTCATCGCATGGGCCAAAACTACCGAGTCTAAGCCGCCACTGAGTGCCACCAAGACTTCTTGCGGAGGATGGCCAATGGGTAAGGCGGCCATTCGCTCTCGAAATTCGGGCAATGTAGGCATGGGGCTTTATTTATTTTTGACCAGAGAGGTCTCTTCAAGTTCTTCGTTTACAAGCTCGTGGTGCTTTTTTCGATACGTTGCAAAAGTAAATCCATCGTGCTTTTCTTCTGCCTCTAATACAAACATTGTTCCGATTAGATGCCGGTATTCTGGAAAAAACACATTTGCGGTAGGGGATTGATGGACATGCGTAATCTCCAGACGGTCGCATTGGGTGAGCAATGCTGTATAAATGCTGCTTCCGCCGGAGACAAATACGATGTCGTGTTCTTGACAAGCTGAAATTGCGGCTTCCGTGCTTGGGAAGACGTGTACATCCTCGAAATCGTAGGGCAGTTCGGGTAGGTGGGAAACAACAAGATGTCGCCGATTGCCCAAGGGCTTGCCAAACTGATGTACCAACGAATCGAAGGTGAGGCGTCCCATCAAAAGCGGGTGTCCAGAGGTCATTTGTTTAAAACGCCGCAAGTCTGCCGGAATATGCCAAGGCAAATCCAAGTCTCGGCCAATGGCCAGATTGTCTGCTACGGCGGCAATTAATACCAATTCTGGGCGTTTCTTCATACCGCCACCTCGAATTTAAGATACGGGTGGTGATCGTACCCGATCAATTTGAAATCCTCAAAAACCAAATCATTTAAAGGCTTAGTGGCGATTTCCAATGTCGGTAACCGCTTTGGCTTCCGTTTAAGTTGTTCTTTCAGGCCGTCAATGTGGTTCACATAAACATGGGCATCAACCAAGGTGTGAACAAACTCCCCAATTTGTAAGCCTACCTCCTGCGCAATGGCTTGCGTGAGCAGTGCATAACATGCCAGATTAAATGGCACACCCAATGCAATATCTGCACTTCGTTGTGTAAGGTGGCAATTTAATGTCATAGGATTGCCGTGTTCATCTGGCTGAACATTCAGTACCCATGTAAAATGGCAAGGCGGCAATTTACTGACCGTCGCGTTCGCCGGATGCCAAGCTGAAACCACTAAGCGGCGGGAGAACGGATTCCGTTTTAATTCGTTTATCACGAACCCAATTTGATCGAATGAGAACGACCCATCGGCCTCTTTTTTTGTATGTGGGTTTTGATCGGTTGCCCAAGCCTCAACACCTAACGCTTCAGCCATTGCCGGAATCGGAAAGCGTCGCCAAAAACGCCCATAAGCAGTTTCCAAGTTACCGTCCGCATCCGCCCAGTCATTCCAAATCTTGGTGTATTGGCGCAAATCTCGGATATGGTCATCGCCAGACAGATACCACAAGGTTTCCCGCAACATGGCATCAAAAAACACTTTCTTGGTGGTGAGTAGCGGGTAGCCGTCGGCAAGGTCAACGCGGTAATTTTGCGCAAAACATGAAAGGGTGTCTATGCCCGTTCTGTTTGGCTTGCGTTTACCGTTGGTCAAGACGGTTTCTATGAGGTCTAAGTATGCTTGCACAGTAGTGGATATGGGTTTCGGAATCTTCGCCTGTTTAGATGCTACGGCGTTCGTAAGGTTGGAAGATAGTGTTTGAGGGAGAGAGGGTCGTTAATTTTACCCACTTTTTTACTCGGAGCATTGATAATAAAACAGAAAGCCAAATCTAAAACAGATTTGGCTTGTTAACCAGCGGAAGGAGTCATTTTTAGGATTATTCAATCGGCATTCCAGCACTTCCCCAAGCCTGAATACCGCCACTAAGGTTGGTAACGGATTTAAAACCCATGCTACTCATTACTTCTGCGGCGCGTGCGCTCCGGCTTCCTACCGCACAATAGAGTAAAACCGGTTTTTCTTTGTCCAGCAGTTGTACCCGATTTTCGAAGCCCGGCGCCATAATGTCTATGTTACGCGCTTTGGCCAAGTGTCCCATACCAAATTCTTGTGCCGTCCGGACGTCCACAACTTGCGCATCGGGTTGTTTTACCGCTTCCGCAAAGGCTACAACGTCGGCCTCGGTAATGCCTCCAGCAGTTGTCCCTGTCGTTTGGGATGGCTTGTTACAAGCTGCCACAAAGAGAAGTATAAATAAAAGAAATAAACGCATTTTGTTATTTTTTGCTCTTATAAGAATAGTGCCCACTTCGTTGTCATAGAACAAAGCCGAAGTGGGCATTCCTGTTACCATTAATATAAATCAAAATTAGGCGGCTACAGCCTCTTCGGCAAGCCTTAAGCCATTTTCTACGGCATCGTCAATATAGACCACATCAAATCCACGTCGTTTAAGGTATGAAACGGCTGAAGCAGCACGTGCACCGGATTTGCAATGGACGGCAATGGTGCGGTTTTGTGGTACTTCTGCGAGGCGAGGGATCAGGCGGGTATAAGCCAAGTTGTGTGCTTCCGGTAAGTGGCCTTCTTCAAACTCGGTTACGTTGCGCACATCCAAAATAAAGGCGTTCGTTTGGTCTAATACTTCCGGCAGTTTGTCGAACTTAATCCGCGTAATGTGCTCTGTTGGTTGGAGTTCATCCACATATTGCCCCCAGACTTCTGGTGTAACGTACCCGACGACCTCGTCAAGTCCTACCCGTACAAGATCCCGAACGGCTTCGTCCACATGGTTTTCGGCAATCAATAAAGCCATTTTTTGTCCAGCTTCGATCAATGAACCAGCCACGGTATTGAATGTTTTATTGAACGGTGCATAAATGGCTCCGGCTGCATGTGATGCTGCAAATGCGTCTCGGTCAAATCTTGTATCCACCAATACATTGGCTTTATCCGCAAGGAATGCCTTTAAATCTGCTACGCTAAAGGCTTTGGGAACGGGCATTTGCCCTAAAATGTCCCAACCCTCTTTATTCATTTTTTTCATCCGTGCAAAATACAAGGGCGGCTCAGGTTGGCCATCCAAGATAAAGTCCACAAATTCTTGCTCGGATTTGGCTGCAAAAGAGACGGAGGCATTGAAGCGTTTTTCATAACCAACCGTGGTGTCAGGGATTGCACCAAGGGCTTTCCCACAGGCCGATCCGGCTCCGTGCCCCGGCCAGAGTTTGATGTAGTCTGGCATATCAAAAAAGTCTTGTAAGGTGTTGTACAAAACCCGTGCGGAGCTATCCATTGCACCAACCACACCAGCAGCACTTTCAAGCAGGTCTGGCCGGCCTACATCTCCGACAAAAATATAGTCTCCGGTGGCCATGCCCATCGGCTCGGTTGCACCTCCGCCAATGTCTGTTACCAAGAAGCAAACATGCTCTGGCGTATGCCCTGGTGTTTTTACGACTTTGATCTCGATATTGCCCACCCTAAAAACATCACCGTCTTTTATGAAAACAGCGTCATAGTTATTGTCTTTTGCCCACTCATACTTCCAGTTTACATCCCCTTCGTCCGATACATAAACTTTTATCCCTTGCGAAGCCAATTCGCGCATACCAGATGCAAAATCGGCATGGATATGTGTTTCTGCGGCGGCTACCAACTTCAGCCCTTCGGCGGCGGCGGCTTTGTGATAGGTGTCCACATCACGTTCTGGGTCTATAATAAGCGCTTCGCCGGTGCGTTGGCACCCAATTAGGAAGGCATTTTGTGCCAACTTGGTGTCGGTGATCATCTTAAAGAACATGGTCGTTAAGGTTTAAATGGTTCGTATTTCATGGAAGGGGCAGTCGCAGAGTTTCGCTTCTTTGATCCGGCCTATTACAAATTGTAACAACTTGTAATAACAAGATACATTAAGTAAAATCGTTTGTCAAACTTTTTTTGTGAAGGAACGACAAAGTAGGTTTATTGTTTGAACATTGGCTGAAATTCCTGCACAGCCAGCCCGCTGTGTACACGCTCTAAGAGCATACAATAGGCCACTTCTTGGTTGTTATAATACCGATCTTGTACATAAATAGGTTTGTCACCGTGCGTAAAAACGGTTCTACGGATGTAGAGCACGGGATTGCTTTCGGGAATGTTGAGGTGGCGGGCAACCGTGGGAGGTGTGAAAATGGCTTCAATCTGGTAACGTCCGGATACCACTTCTATACCATATTGTTCTTCCAAAATCTGGAAAAGGGTCTGTGTTTCGAGGGTTTTCTGATCCAAAAATTGGCCGTACATCAAAGGAAGCCAAGTGGTATCGCAGGCAATGGGGCGGTTATCCCCTAAGCGAATACGGTCTAAGCGAACCAAGTCGTTTGCCGGGTCTTGTTGGAGGGCTTGTGAGATTTCTAAAGCAGATTTCTCCCTCCCAAAGTGAAGCACGCGGCTGGAGGCGAGCATTCCGGCAGCGGCCATATCTTCCGCAAAATCGGTTACACGCATCAAAGGCTGTTTAACAGGGTTAGGGCGGACAAAGGAGCCTACGCCCTGACGCCGGAAGATGAGGGCCTCGGTCTCTAATGTTCGGAGTGCATGGCGAACCGTTACACGGCTTACATCAAACTTACGGCAGATTTCGCTCTCGGAGGGGAGTTGCACGTTTGGGCCAAAGACACCGCTTTTAATCTGGTTTCGGAGCCAATCAGCCACTTGTTCGTGTCGGGCTTGGGGGAGTACTTCCATTTTAGTGTGGGTAGGATATATTAAAAGCCTTGTTATTACACGTTAGTACGATGGTGGTTTGGAAGGGTTCCCACTTTGTTATCTGATCACCATCATCCATTCTGCTGGGCTTGTTGGTGTATTTTGCCGAATTTGGTCTAAGGAGCACCGCAGCAATTCTCCCATACGGGTACAACGTCTGAAAACATCGCTATTGTAATGTTTAGCCAACTGCTCGCCCAAAATCGTGACATTTTCAGGATGTGAAATAACATCCATCGTCATCACATCCAAAAGATACTCCAAGCGGGTACGGGATACGGTCATCCTTTGGCTGATCAAAGCACGTTCTTCACGTTGGTATTGTAAGGCGGATTTGGTGTCCAATAGGTTTAGCCCCAGCTTTACCAAAGATAGGTTCTGGGTATAAAATTGTGGGAGGTAAACATTTTTTTTCCAATGATAAGACTGCTGGTCGAAGTCTATGGGCCGCATCCGATAATGCCATTTTTCAAAGTCCTTCGTCATATCTACCACAAAATTGCCGGAGTGCATATCGCCCAAAAGCCGTACAAAACAACGCTCATTGAACTTAACAAACTCTTTAGCCAAACGTACTTGGTCGAATTTATTGGGGGGGATATTTTCCCGCATAAAGGCATCTGCCGGAATACCAATGATGTGTTCCTCGATAACAGTGGTGCCGTGGATAAAATAATTTAGCCGATTTGGGGATAGAATATGCTCCAATTCTAAACCATAAATCCGGTTGGCATCCGTTCGCTTCACGTAATAATAATCAATATTATCGTTCATCCGATTGATCACCCTGATCCGAAAAGGCATGGTATTCCCGTAGAGGCACAAGTCCACGCGGTCTATGTCTAAGTGTTCGATAATTTGTCGGTCACGGTGCCCATACAAAATGGCATAGGTAACGCGAAGGCTATCATAAATTTCCTTCATCTCGCTGGGGGCATAGTACACCGTGGACCAAAGGGTGTCTTTACCTGTTTCGTCACGTTGGGCGACAGAGTTGTCAAACCGGAGAAGGTCATCGTATCGGATGCCTTCGCCGAAGATGCGCCCGTATTTTGACAAGTAATCGTAGAAGTCTTTCCGGACAGGATAAACCGCTTTTTTCTTGCTGATTAAGTTCTTTTTCATCGGCTTTGGCCTATAGGCATTTTAAGGGTTCCGAAACCAATTTAAACTTCAAACGTATGGAAGTGACCTTACCCCAAAAAAAACCTCAACTTTTAACCAAGACCACCATGAATATTATCGGAACCATCACTTACCAAGATTTTGAAGGCGGATTTTGGGGCATCATCGGCGACGACGATCAAAAATATTACCCCGTCGAGGGTATTCCTGAAAACCTACAAACCGATGGGCTGCGGGTAGAGGCCGAGGTAGAACCGACCAACGTTTTTTCCTTTATCATGTGGGGACAATCCGTCATATTGTTGATGATTCGCCGCATATAACTTTTCAACAATCACTTCCTTTTGAGGAATAAATGCTATGAATTTAACAGACCAAACCACCATTTTAGCGATGGTTGCTGGCTTAGGGATTGCATGGGAAGGCAGCAAGGCAACGGGTAAAAATCCGCTTATGATATTAGGCGCTGGTGTCTTATTGATTTTTGTGGCCGCAAACCATCTTTTTGGGACAGCTCCCTTGATGACGTCTGTTCCTGCATTATTAAAAGATTTGGGCTTGGGACTACTGGCAGGAAGCGCTATGATGGTTTGGCGAAAAGCGGCAGGCCATTCTTTTTTGGTGGGAGGGCTTGTTTTGCTCGGTATGGCAGGCGTGGGATATGGCGCTTGGTACCTTTTCCAAAATACAAAACAAGTCTTGTTGGAACTTGGTCCCGATGACCGTATTACTGAAGTGATGCCGATTTTAGTGCGTTATGGGGTGGCGTATGAACGGGCTTTCCCCGAAGTCTCTTTGGAGGAAGATGAAAACCTCGCGCAATATTTTTTGCTTAGCGGGACGGCCTCGGTGATGGAGAAGGTGATGCGTGAATTGCGTGCAGATCGTGAAAATGTGGATCATGTAGAATGGAATAGTGAAGTAACCTTGGAGCCAGAAGTGCCGCAAACACCTCTAAACCAAGCTGGAATCCAATCCAATGATCCCAAAGCCAACGAACAATGGGCGCTTCGGGCTATTTATGCGAACGAAGCCTTTACAATCCTGAAAAATGCAAGTCCTAAACGCAAGGCCAAAATTGCGATTCTCGATACAGGTGTAGATAGTGGGCACGAAGACCTGAAAAGTGTTTTCCATAAATCCTCTGGAGATAAAGACTTACACGGACATGGTACGCACTGCGCTGGAATTGCAGGCGCGGCAACCAACAATGGCCTTGGTGTGGCCTCGCTCAATTGGGAAGGACGGTTTATTGAAATTCGCGGCTACCATGCGTTGAATGGTGGCGGGGCGGGTACAAACGAGTCTATCGCACAAGCCATGATCAGCGCCGTAGAAGAAGGGGCGGATATCCTCTCTATGTCGCTTGGTGGCTACTCGCCAACAGCCCCGAAAGTGATCCGAGATGCTGTGCAATTTGCCTTGAAGCGGCAAGTGGTGGTGATTGCAGCCGCCGGAAACGCCAACGACTCGGCACGCAACCACAGCCCAGCAAATATCAATGGCGTCATTACTGTCTCGGCAGTAGATGCTGCAAAGAAAAAAGCAAGTTTTTCCAATACCAACAATGGCCTTAAACGGCCTATCGCCGCACCCGGTGTGGACATCCTTTCTACCAAGCCCGGTGGGATGTATATGGCACATTCTGGAACCTCGATGGCGACGCCCTTAGTGGCTGGACTTGCTGGTATTCTGCGGGCGTTTAGACCAGACCTAAAGCCGGACGAGCTTTATCAAATTTTACAGCGAACAGGACAGGAAGTGGCGGATTCAGGAAAGGTCGGGCGGGTGATTAATGCCGAGGCTGCCATCCGTGTAGTGCTTCCTTAAAAGGCTTTTTCGACCAAGTTAAGCTGCCGTGGATACACATCTGCGGCTGTTTTTTTGCTCAAAAGCAAAGACTAAAATTATATTGCGTTGTGTTGAATTAGCGGTCATTACGTCGTAAAATACCTTAATACCAAACCTCGGCCTAACATTGGGCTTAAACAACTTTTTTATGGACTATACCCTACATCAAAAAAAAGGCTTGGAACACCTGAATAAGGTTTTGCGCTATTATCCCATGGTTGCAGAAGGGACAAAGGCGGTCGTTGGACTTACGGGAGAGGACTGGCATGTCTTGTGCGATACCTTATTTCATATGAAAACCCCAAGAGAAGCCATTCCAGCACTGGTGACTACTTGGCAACTTTCAAAAGAAGGAGATCAAATAATTTTAGAAATGGGCGATGGCACATTGGTTTGGATTGAGATGTTCTAATTACAAGGGTTAAACACTCAATACAAATGAATGAGGTGTCTTTGTTTTGATTACTTGTTAAAAGTATAAAGACATAATCCCGTAGTCAATCACCAATCATTAATAACCAACTGCTTATGTTACCTTCGCGCATTACCCATTTATTTAACATTCAATACCCAATTGTCCAAGCGGGGATGATTTGGGCGAGTGGTTGGAAGTTAGCAGCTGCGGCGGCTAAGGCTGGCGCTTTGGGGCTGATTGGGGCTGGTTCTATGTATCCAGACAACCTAAGGCACCACATCCAATCGGCTAAAAAGGTGCTATTGGGGACGGGGGGTGTATTTGGGGTGAATGTACCATTGCTGTATCCGCAGATCAGCGAGATCATGGAGATTATCATGGATGAAGGGGTGAACGTGGTGTTTACCTCCGCTGGCAATCCCGCTACATGGACAAAACGGCTACAATCGGCTGGTTGTAAAGTGGTACATGTGACGGCATCCACCAAATTTGCCCTGAAGTCTCGCGATGCTGGGTGCGATGCAGTGGTGGCCGAGGGCTTCGAGGCTGGTGGCCACAATGGCCGCGAAGAAACCACAACAATGGTGCTGATACCCTTGGTGGTGGAGGCCGTTGGCGCTGATATTCCCGTTATTGCTGCTGGTGGTATCGGAACGGGTGCGCAGATGGCGGCAGCACTTGCTTTGGGTGCAGACGGGGTTCAGGTGGGTAGCCGATTTGCAGCCACACAAGAAGCAAGTTGCCATCCCGACTTTAAGGCGCGGGTGGTTGCTGCAAAAGAAGGCGATACTGTGCTTGCACTCAAGAAAACCGTACCTGTTCGGCTCCTTCGTAATGAATTTCAGCAAGAGGTACTCGCTGCCGAATCACGCGGTGCAAATGCGGAGGAATTAAACGCATTGCTGGGCAAAGGTCGCGCCAAACGGGGCATGTTTGAAGGCGATATGCAATCCGGCGAATTGGAAATTGGGCAAGTAGCGGCGTCTATTCAAGACATCCCCACGGCGTCCGAGGTGGTAGAGCGCTTGGTGTCTGGTTGTAAAACATCGCTAAACCGACTCTCTAAGTGGACGGTCTAAGGAAAAATATCCGTCATCCTCTGATTCGTTTGGTATGGGTTAATCCACAACCTTTACCAAGACCATATTCGTTTTCCCTTTAGCAGGAATAGGCATTCCTGCTGTAATCACAATCTTATCACCCTTAACCACAACGCCGCGATCTTTCAAAACTTGTTGTACCGTTGCAATGGCATCATCGGTGTTGTGCTGAAAAGGGATTTGCACCCCTTGTGTACCCCATAAGAGCGATAACTGGGCCACAACCAATGGGCTAACGGTACAGGCATAAATGGGGACTTCTGGACGGTGTTGCGCAATGTTAAAGGCGGTATTGCCGGAATAGGTCAGGCAAACAATTGCTTTAGCCGCCATATCTTTTGCCATCCGACAGGCCGAGAGGCTGACGCTTTCCGTGACATCACTGGGGTTAATAACGGCTTTTGAGGCGCGACGGGAAATAAGAGGGCTAGCCTCAATGGTTCTTGCAATTTCATCCATTACCCGAACGGTCTCAATGGGGTAATTTCCAGAAGCCGTCTCTGCCGAGAGCATGATGGCATCCGTACCATCCCAAACCGCATTTGCGACGTCGCTGGCTTCTGCACGAGTGGGTCGAGGGTTATGGATCATGCTTTCTAACATCTGCGTGGC
Source organism: Rhodothermia bacterium (assembly GCA_017303715.1). Lineage (GTDB taxonomy): Bacteria > Bacteroidota > Rhodothermia > Rhodothermales > UBA2364 > UBA2364. The sequence continues at coordinate 30,433 of JAFLBZ010000012.1, forward strand.
GGTAATGACAGGCTTGGCAGCATTCAAACAAAGTCGAATGATTTTTTTCTGTACGATGGGCAATTCTGCCATTTTAGCCTCAATACCCAGATCACCGCGTGCAACCATAATGCCATCCGAAATAGCAATGATCTCTTCTAAGTTTGTAACCGCTTCTGGCTTTTCGATCTTGGCAATGATTTTTACTTGGCTATCAGGCTTAAACGTCCGAATAGATTCACGCAAGTACGCTACATCTTTTGCGGCCCGAACAAAAGAAAGGGCAACCCAGTCCACACCTGCTTCAAGACCAAACTTAAGGTCATTCAGGTCTTTTTCCGTAAGTGCCGGTTGCTTTGCTGCAATATTGGGTAAATTTACCCCTTTGCGAGACTTAAGGGAAGTGCCCGCCCGCACGCGCACCTTCAAGTCCGTATGACTTATGATCTCCGTTACCTCAAGTTCCACATTCCCATCGTCCACCAAAATTATGTTGCCAAGAACTGCTTCTTGTGCCAAAGAAGGGTAACTTACGTAAACGCGCTCTTTGGTACAGATTTCCAAAGGCTCCGTGGTTAAGACCAATTCCTCACCAATGGAAATGGCAAACCCTTCGTTGAGCAGGCGTCCTAACCTGATCTTTGGACCTTGCAAATCTTGTAAGATGGCAATTTCCTTTCCGGTATCGCGGGAAACCTTGCGGATGCGGTTGATACGATCCCAATGTTCGTCGTGGGTTCCGTGAGAGAAATTGAGTCGAGCTACGTTCATACCTGCTTCTACCAACTCGGTTAGCTTATCGTAGCTTTGTGAGGCTGGGCCAATGGTGCAAACAATTTTTGTCCGGCGCTTCATGCAAGAATTTGGGTAAAGTGAGACAATGCGGTAGGGTAAGATAGGGATATTGTAAGTGTTTCGGAATGGGTATGGGGTAAATCGGTGTGCTTTTTAATCATTTGTTTTTATAGGCTTTACTGAAAAAGTCAATAAAGATTCTGGCCTAATCTTTGTTTTCTTTGGCTGGAAGCGGTTCCGTTATGGTTCTTTGGTGAAGTGTAAAAAAATGGGACTTTATTCATGATTCGTCGTTTTGCGATCCAGTTTTAAACAACAATACCCGTAAGATGGGGTCTTACGGGTATGAACATTCGGAGTCGGATTAAGCACCAAATAAGGCTGCTTCACCTAAGGTGGAGGAGCCATCTCCACCATTATTCGGTTGGCTTGGGGTGAGTTCTTCGTGCGGGTGTAGTTCGAGCGGGGCATATGGACGTTCACCCAAGATTTCTACCAAGTCTTTTGCCGTTAGAATTTCCTTCTTTAACAATGCCTGCGCCAGCATCTCTAATTGCTCTTGCTTTTCACGGAGCAGCGTTAGGGTGCGGTTCCGCACTTCGTTAATCAGGCTTTTTGCTTCAAGGTCTATTTCTAATGCAGTGGCTTCCGAAAACGGCTTGGTAATAAAGGGATTCTCTTCTCGGCTGCTCATGTTGTAGCTCACATAACCGATTTTTTCACTCATCCCATAATCCACGACCATCGCATACGCCAGTTTTGTAATGCGCTCTAAGTCGTTCTGCGCACCCGTAGAAATGCGCCCAAATATAATTTCCTCCGCAACCCGTCCACCCATAGACATTACCATCCGGTCTATCAAGGCTTCTTTGGTATAGAGGTAGCGTTCTTCGGGCAGGTATTGTGCATATCCCAATGCCGCTAAACCACGAGGAATGATGGATACCTTTACAATTGGGTCTGCATATTCGGAATACCACCCAGCAATGGCGTGGCCGGCTTCGTGATAAGCTACGATTTTCTTTTCTTCGGGCGAGATAAGCTTGTTTTTCTTTTCTAACCCGGCGATTACACGGTCAATGGCCTGTTCAAAATCCACCATCTCAATGGCATTTCGGTTTAGGCGTGCTGCGAGTAAGGCGGCTTCATTACAAACGTTGGCAATCTCGGCTCCGGCAAACCCCGGCGTTTGACCCGCTAAAGCATAGAGGTCTATATTGTCGGTCAAGGTCAAATGGCGGGTATGCACCTTAAAGATCTCGAATCGCTCCTTACGATCTGGCCGATCTATTAGGATTTGGCGATCAAAGCGCCCCGGACGTAGCAAGGCGGGGTCTAAAATGTCTGGACGGTTGGTTGCAGCCATAATGATAACGCCTTTGTCGGTGTTAAAACCATCCATCTCTACCAAAATTTGGTTGAGGGTGTTTTCTCGTTCATCATTGCCTCCCATCACCAAGCCTTTGGCGCGTGAACGTCCGATCGCATCAATTTCGTCAATAAATATAATACAAGGTGCTTTTTCTTTGGCCTGCGCAAAAAGATCTCGCACCCGAGCGGCACCCACGCCCACAAACATTTCTACAAAGTCCGAGCCTGAAAGGGAGAAGAACGGGACATTTGCTTCGCCCGCCACTGCTTTCGCCAAGAGGGTTTTACCCGTTCCCGGAGGGCCTACCAGCAATACGCCTTTGGGAAGTTTACCTCCTAATTTGGTGAACCGTTTAGGGCTTTTAAGAAACTCGACCACTTCTTGTACCTCTGCTTTTGGCTCGTTCAAGCCAGCCACGTCCGCAAATGTAATCCGCCGATCAGAGTTTGCATCAAACAAAACAGCTTTATTTTTTCCGATACTCAATACTTGTTGCCCCGGATTCATCCGCCGGAACATGAATACCCAAAGCCCAACGATAAGCAATAGCGGGAAAATCCAAGTCATCAAAGTACCCAACCAATTGTCCTCCCGACGTGCACTAAATACGACCTGTGCACCGTCTTTGTGTGCGCGGTTATGGTTTTCGATAAAAGCGGTAAGTTGGTGATCCAAAGGCTTGGTGGTCGTAAAGCGCCGCCGTGCCTTTTGGGTGTCCTCTGAGTTCCAAATGCTCTGTTGAACCTCGTTTGGCGTCACTTTTTTATCATTCAGTGCCTTTTGGGTGTAAAGTCCTGAAATACGTGAATCATTGATGAGTTCTATTTGTTCAATATATCCTTTTTCGATATAGCTTAGGAGGGTGCTGTATTCCAACCGATTTGGATTGGTTGATCCCATCAGGTAGATATTGATCGCACCTAAAATGATGAAAATAATCGCATAAATCCAGATAGAAGGACGGTTTCGAGCGTCTGAAGAACGTTTTTCCGGTGGGGTGTTTTGCTCTTCGGGATTGGTGCGCGGTTCTTGCGCCATAAGTGTAGCCTATTTAGAATGTGAAAAGGGGCTTTTTTTGCTTGCTTTACGCCAAGTGATTGGGTTTGGTTCCGTTAAAGACCTGTAAAGCGTTTGTATCTTCATAGGCTTTTTGGGGTTAATACAAAATGTATTAGGTTGATAAAAGAAAATGGATTAGCAAAGCTATTTTTAAGTGCTGTGACAATCGAATCACAATAACGTATGTAGAATAAAGTTTGGATTATTTAAACATGTTTGGATTTTATCCGGCAAATCTGTTGAATAACTAATCTTTTTTGGTGGATAATCGGTTGATGGTCGAATTTTGTATAATGATACTTCTTTGTAACCAATCCAAGAACGTCCATGTTTGAGACCGCATTAACCGAAGTTCAGCCCAAAGTTGTTCTTACGGCTTATGAAAAGGCCGCTTTTGATGGCATAGACCCACGGTGCATCCCGCAACATTTGGAAAATCCGCCTCCTATTGGTGATGAGATTCTTACCCCATACTATTCGGAAACGGAATGCGATATTTGGGGTAAATTGTTTGAACGGCAAATGGCGCTTTTGCCCGGACGTGCCAGTAAGGCGTATTTGCAAGGTGTTTTGGCATTAGGACTTCGTGCAGATCACATCCCTTCCTTAAAAGAACTGAGTGAAAAACTTTTTGTGACGACGGGGTGGAAAATCGCCCGCATACCGGGACTGCTCCATCCTACTGATTTTTTTGAACTACTCTCTAAACGCATTTTTCCCTGTACCGACTATGTTCGGGAGGCGTCAGAATTAGACTATACACCAGCGCCCGATTGTTTTCATGATATTTTTGGCCACCTACCTATGATTACCAATCCGCATTTTGCCAATTTCTATCAAGATTTTGGACGGGCGGCCTTGAGTGCTACACCTGAGCAGCAAATCGGTTTAGAACGCCTACACTGGTTTTGTGTGGAATTTGGTTTGGTGGAAGAAGACGGCGGGCGGCGGATTTTTGGCGCGGGCGTTTTGTCTTCAAAAGAGGAGGTCATTCATGCCCTTTCCGACGAGGTGACCGTTTTTGAGTTTGATCCTGAGCGTATCGTAACCCAAGACTATGAGGTTTGGCATTTACAAAACACTCTATTTACGCACGCTTCCTACGAGGCGCTTGAAAAGGGGTTTCGGCGCTGGTGCAAAGGCCAAAGATTGCTCTAAATAATGGTGCGTTTTGGGGTTGCAACTACTGCTATGGAACGTGTTCCTCTTAAAAACATGGTGAGGAATGTGCGGTAAGTGGCGGCGATCCATCAAAAAGAAAACCCCGAAGCAAAGCAACGGGGTTTTCTTTTTGGTCAAATAAACTTGTCGCTATTTAAGCAATGTCACCGATTTTGTCTGGGCAAAGTTTGCACCTTGTACGCGGTAGAAATACAAGCCACTCGGTAATCCCGCTGCGTTGAAGTTAAATTGGGTTGTACCCGCTGAAAGATTTCCGTTGTGGAGATTACGCACTTCTTGCCCCAGTGCATTATAAACCGAAACCCGTACTTGTTGTGCCGCTGCAAGGGTCAACTCAAACGAGGTGGACGGATTAAACGGGTTCGGATAGGCGCTGCTCAGGGTATAGTCTTCTGGCAATTCATCCCGATCCGAGGCGGTGGCAACGGAGGTAACCTCAATGGTCAAGTCGTCAATGGCTAAGCCTTCGTCGCTTCCTGCTGCATTGTTATCTCGCCAGCGAAACATAATTTCTTGTCCGGGTTGCAGATTTACAGTAAAATCCGAGGAAAGGGTGCGGCGATTGGCGGTTACATTCCCGTCCATTGTAGCAGCAACAGTACCAAAACTGGGCGCAATAAAGAGTAGGCCATTGACATTCGTCCAACTTCCAGTAGTTGGAGAGATAACGGTAGTACCTGTCTGGAAGGCAACGATCAAACTGTCTGTTGAGTTTGTTGATCCCCCGCCGTCACGCCATTGTTCGCCAGTATAGGTGATTTTCATGGTAGCAATGGCCTGACTGGTATTATTAACCATTCTTACCCCATAGAACTGGTTACCTGTACTTCCGGAACCTAAAGAACCTAATGCTCTGTCTGCTAATCCGACAGTACCATAATTATAAACAGAACCAGAGTTACCGGAGCCATCGCAAACGCCGTATTTTAGAACGGCAGTTGTGGAGGCAGGGTTGTTTAGAACACCAGCATACCAGTTAGCTAAAGTAGAGTTGTCTGTCCATGTGGCGGTATTAAAGCAGTTACCTGAACCCGTAGGGCTGGCTAAGTTGTCAAAGTTTGTTGTATAAACAACGCCATTTGTTGCTGTAATTGAAACCTGCGCCCACACATTTGGCGCTAAGAACAATGTGATTGCAAAAAAATGTATCCACTTTTTCATGGTCTCTCCTGTTTTTGGTGAATAAGATTTCTTAAAGTTAATGGATGTTCTGCCATGTAGCAAGTTTCCGGTATTGTTTTTTTGTAACCCCCGTATAAATAGCGGTGGAAAAAACGCAAGCGAAGGGATCATTGCCCTAATCTTCCCTAATCTTTTACGATCAACGTTCTTACTTTTTGACCACCACCAGTTCCAAACGTCTGTTTTTGGCACGTCCTTCTTCTGTCGAGTTGTCGGTAACGGGCTTTTCGGGGCCAAATCCTTCTATGCGGACAATTCTGGTTGCAGAAACACCCTCCGCGATAAGGCGCGTTTTGACGGCTTCGGCTCGTTCCAAAGAAAGTGCCTTGTTGCGAGCAGTTGCACCTACATTATCCGTATGACCTTCCAGTGCCACTTCGGTAGTTGGGTAAGCGTTTAGGATGGCCACCAAGTCTTGAATCGTTTTTTCGGATTCTGGCGTTAGCTGGGTATTGCCAAAAACAAAGTTCAGGTTGTCAAAAACAAATGTTTTAGGTGGTACTGCAAGCCGATCTTCAAGAAAATGCGATAGTGCATAATTGATCGTTCCTTGGACCAAGTCTAATTGGTTTCCGTCTGGCAGAGCGACCGTTTCTGTGTTGGGTTTTTCGGCAACGTCTGATGTTGTGGTTATATGGGTGCTTTGTGCAGCCTCTGGTGCTTTTGAACTACGGCCAAAAGGGGAAAATAAGGCGATAGCTCCCAAAATGAAGCCAATAAACAAGAGCGGCAGGCCAAATCGCGCCCAAAGCCCCCGTTTTTCCTGTTCAACCGGTTGTTTTACTTCAACTGCGGTAGGAGAAACCGCCTGTGGTCTTTGGTTCAACCCTAAAAGACCCAAGAAAGTGGCGGGGACTAGGGTGGCTAAATCCTCTTTTTGAGCGGAAAGATAATTTCCTAATGCGGCAGGCGTAAGTGTACTCGTTTCACGTTGGAGTAAGGCCAAAGCCCAAGGTGCAAGTAAACTGGTTAAACTCTGACTGGAGAAATTCCGAATACCACTCACTTTAGCAACTTCGTTCACCACGCGGTCTGCCCGCTGCTGACCTCCAAAAAGGTGTCGTAACAAAGACCGACCATGCCGGATCAGTCCTCTGGCAGCGACTTCGTCTTTTACCGTATGGGGGATTTCGGTTAAGAGCGAAGCCGGATAGTGCCCTTCGTTTAATAAGGATACAAGGCGACTCCTCCCATCCGCTGTTTCGGAAAGATGAACCAATCCTCCCAAAAGTGCCGGAACCACCTGTTCGATGGCTTTTTCTGTTTTTTGAGGTTGTTCTCCAAATAATTGGGCAATCCCACGAATGATTTCTGGGGTAAAATGTGCCCTAAACTGGTTGATGAATGTTGTTGACATAATAAGTTGTTAAAAATCAAGCGAAATCCGCAACATCGGTCTAAATTACCCTTGGCCTCTATAGAATGCAATGAATTTTGGCCGATTTGCGAAGGCAGTCCTATTCATTCACCAATGGCATTGGCCGATGTTTCCGCAAGAGAACCATCAGTACAGAAATGTCTGCCGGAGAAACACCCGAAATACGTGACGCTTGCCCTAGATTTTGCGGACGAATTTTGGCCAGTTTCTCGCGGGCTTCGAGTGTGATGTTTTTGACTTGTGTAAAATCAAAACTGTCCGGAATTAACCAGCGCTCTTTCTCCGCCGAGAGGCCCACCAATTCCCGCTCCTTCTCCATGTAACCCGCATACTTGATTTCGATCTCGGCTAATTCAGCGGCATTTTCCATCCCTGCAAGTGGTAGAACCAGTTCATCATAAGTGCCAATTGCCTTCAATAACCCTACAACTGCCACTTGTGGGCGCAAGGCCAATCGCTCAAGGCGTGTAGGGGCTTGGATTGGCGCTGTCCCAACAGAGGTAAGATACGGATTTACAACTTCTGGCTGGACGTTAACCGTTTTTAAATTGTGCAAGGTCGCGCTAAGTGCAGACCGTTTTTGCTGCATTCGTGTTAAACGCACTTGGGAAGCAAGCCCTAAACGATACCCAATCTCGGTTAGGCGCAAATCTGCCGTGTCTTGTCGTAGCGTAAGCCGATGCTCAGCCCTACTGGTGAACATACGGTACGGCTCGTCTGTCCCTTTTGCCACCAAGTCATCAATCAAAACACCAATATAGGCTTGAGAACGGTCAAAAATGACAGGCTCCTGATGGTTCAATTTCTGTACGGCATTAATTCCGGCCATCATGCCTTGTACGGCTGCTTCTTCGTATCCTGTAGTTCCATTTATCTGCCCTGCAAAAAACAACCCCTCCACCCTTTTAGTCTCTAAAGAATAACGCAATTGATATGGCGGAAAGTAGTCATATTCGATGGCATAGCCCGGTCGCAGAAGGTGGGCATCTGCCAAGCCCGGAATCTGTCGTAATGCCGCAAATTGTACATCCTCCGGTAAACTTGTCGAAAAACCATTGATGTAAACCTCGTGCGTGTGAAGACCTTCCGGCTCTACAAAAATCTGATGACGGTCTTTGTCTGCAAAACGATTGATTTTGTCCTCGATCGAGGGACAATACCGAGGACCACGGCCAGCAATCGTCCCATTAAACATGGGGCTACGGTCAAAACCCGTCCGAAGTGTATCGTGTACAGGCAGGTTGGTATAGGTCAGCCAACACGAACGTGTCTCGGTCGGGAGTCTATCGGTCATAAATGAAAATGGGCGCGGATCTGGGTCTCCCGTTTGTTCTTCCATCGCATCATAATGGATGGTGCGTCCATCCACGCGGGGTGGGGTTCCCGTCTTAAGCCTACCCACCTCAAATCCCAATTGCTCCAGCGAGGCCGTAAGTCCGGTAGCTGCTCGTTCGCCACTTCGCCCGCCACCATATTGCTTATCCCCAATATGGATGGTTCCATTCAAAAAAGTGCCATTGGTCAGGATAACGGCTGGTGCAAAAAAAGCTTGGCCTGTCTGTACACGCACCCCCACCACCTTATGACCTTCGGTCAATACCTCGGTGGTCATGTCTTGGCGCATGAAAAGGTTCGGTACCTGCTCCAAGGCTTCACGAATCGCTTGTGCATATGCCATCCGATCTGACTGCGCACGCGGACTCCAAACAGCCGGGCCTTTTGACCGATTGAGCATCTTAAATTGAATCCCCGTTTCATCGGTCACCTGCCCCATCAATCCACCTAAAGCATCAATCTCACGAACCAATTGACCCTTCCCAATCCCACCAATTGCTGGATTGCAAGACATTTGGCCAATCGTATTCAGGTTCATGGTAATTAATAACGTACGAGCGCCCATTTTACTCGCCGCCCAAGCCGCCTCTGCACCTGCATGGCCGGCTCCTACGACAATAACATCATATTGAAAATAACTTCTACTCATGTTAAATCATCTTAACGTTTTTTATCCGGCAATGCCTAATATTTTTTTGGGGAAACGATACGGATCATGTTGACATCGCCAAACTTAACAAAGAAGGTACTTCTAAAAATAGTGTGCTTCGGTTTTGCGACAATCCCCATCTTTAAAGGTGCAAAACGTTCTACTGGAAGGAGGCGTAACCCCTCAATAAGCGACTAACAGCAAGAAAGGGGCAACCAAAATGAATGCCCCTTAAAATCAACCAAGCCCGTGGTTAATTGCCGCCATCACGCTTGGGTGCAGGTGGAGGCGTAACGGGCGGAGTAACCGGAGGCGGCTGAACAACTTCTGGCTCCTCCTCAACCTCCGGACGGTTCACGGGGGTCTCTTCCGGATCCGGCTCCTCTACCGGAGGATTCCCTAAGAACACGCGAACAACATCGTTTACGCGAAGACGTGATCCCGGACCAGGCGATTGTGACGTGATGGACGTCGTCTTACCATCATTATAAGCTACACTTATGCGCAGTTGGTACTTACGTAGCAATGTTTGTGCATCCGTGAGAGAGCGGCCAGAAAGGTCGGGGATCGGTGGAGTCTTATAATTAAGGCTAATCCATAATGTTATCGGTGTCCCCGTCTTAACCGAAACACGGGGCTGTGGGTCTTGCCGAATAACAGTCCCTTTAGAAAGTTGCGATGTAGAATCTTGTCGGATTTGACCAATCTGAAGCCCCATCTCTTTAAGCCGCATCTCTGCCTGCTGATCTAGTAACATCGTTACGTTCGGGACTTCTACAAATCGTCTCGATTCACTGTTAACAAATAGGATAATATGCCTACCCGGTTTTACGTGACTTTGCGCCACCGGTCGTTGCTCCCCCACAACACCAACAGGAAAGGCCGGATTGTGGAACTGCTCTCTAGCCTCTACTATAAATCCTGCTTCTTCTAACATGGCAATGGCACGTTCTTTTGGCATATTGACCACATTGGGAACTTCCATAGAACGTCCTTGCATCGTGTACCAAGGCAAAATAAGAAAGTGCATCAAGACAAATAGGCCAATCAAAACACCAAAAATGCCAAAAATGCCCAACCAAAAGGTTTTGGTCTTGAGTACCTCCTTAATGTCATCCCACGTTACTTCTCCAACTGAAGAAAGGTTTAGGAAGTTCGTCTTTATCCGCATACAAGTTTAGGCTACAAAGTGGATGGATATTTTAAACATATAATATAAGGACAACAATAGGATAGCTACTTTGAAAAACATTATCAATTGTGGAAATCAAGAGCTTAATTCTATCATACGGCAAACCCCTATACCTGCTATTTGCCCTCCATCGGTAAAAAAACAGCATACAGCAAGACTGAAAAACGTTTTTCGTGGAGAGGCGATAAAGGAATGGCAAAGGTTTTGTTGGGAATGAAGGAGTCGGTTGCATCCAGTATCTTTTTTGCCGTATTATGCTTGTCCGCTCAAAAACAGCGGTAAGGCGACAAAGCCAAAAGCTTTAAAGCCTTCTCTTTAAAAGATTGAATTTGATAGTGAAGTAAAAAAGAAGATATTTTTTCCTATTGACTTTCCTGCAAATTTATTCTTACATTACCGTTCTGTGTAAAAATTGAAATTCTGAAAAGCGCAAGCAAATAAACTCTAAAGTTGAAGTGATTGTGAAACGCAAAAAAAACACTTGACTTTTGATTTTAAATGTAGTAACTTGCTTTTCTGGATTAAAATTCAGAACGCCGAAGTAGTTCTTGATAAGTTTGTGAAGGTTTGTGGGGAAAAGATGATTAGATTTGTGAAAGTTGAAGTGATTGTGAAACACAAAAAAACACTTGACAAGTCGAAAATAAAAACGTAACTTACAAGCCCTAAACAAAATGTCGAGATAATGCTTCGACACGTAAAAAAGTTCTTTGATAAGATTGGAGATATAGCGAGGCTCAGTCAATTTAAAAGATGAAATTGGCAAATAGCAAAAAATACTTTACATCGGAGAGTTTGATCCTGGCTCAGGACGAACGCTGGCGGCGGGCCTAACACATGCAAGTCAAACGAGCAGTCCTTCGGGATGGGCGAGTGGCGCACGGGTGAGTAACACGTAGAGAATCTACCCTTAAGTGGGGAATAACCACTGGAAACGGTGGCTAATACCGCATATTGACTTTATACCGCATGGTATTTGGTTGAAAGCCTTCGGGCGCTTAAGGATGACTCTGCGGCGGATTAGCTAGTTGGTGAGGTAAAGGCTCACCAAGGCGACGATCCGTAGCTGGTCTGAGAGGATGATCAGCCACACTGGCACTGACACACGGGCCAGACTCCTACGGGAGGCAGCAGTGAGGAATATTGGACAATGGGCGAAAGCCTGATCCAGCCACGCCGCGTGCAGGATGAAGTCCCTCTGGGGCGTAAACTGCTTTTATATGGGAATAAAAAGATGGTCGCCATTATTGAAGGTACCATATGAATAAGCACCGGCTAACTACGTGCCAGCAGCCGCGGTAATACGTAGGGTGCAAGCGTTGTCCGGAATCATTGGGTGTAAAGGGTGCGTAGGCGGATTGGTAAGTCAGAGGTGAAAGCCCGTAGCTTAACTACGGAACTGCCTTTGATACTGCCAGTCTTGAGTCCTGGAGAGGTTACTGGAATTCGTGGTGTAGCAGTGAAATGCGTAGATATCACGAGGAATACCCGAAGCGTAGGCGAGTAACTGGACAGGTACTGACGCTCAGGCACGAAAGCGTGGGGAGCAAACAGGATTAGATACCCTGGTAGTCCACGCTGTAAACGATGAACACTCGACGTTGGCCCTGTATGGGGTCAGTGTCTAAGCTAACGCGTTAAGTGTTCCACCTGGGGAGTACGATCGCAAGGTTGAAACTCAAAGGAATTGACGGGGGCCCGCACAAGCGGTGGAGCATGTTGCTTAATTCGATGCAACGCGAGGAACCTTATCCTGGATTCAACGTAGCCGGACAGTCTGTGAAAGCAGATCTTCTTCGGACTGGCTACGCGGTGCTGCATGGCTGTCGTCAGCTCGTGTCGTGAGATGTTGGGTTAAGTCCCGCAACGAGCGCAACCCCTACTACCAGTTACCAGCGGGAAAGCCGGGGACTCTGGTAGGACTGCCTGCGCAAGCAGTGAGGAAGGTGGGGATGACGTCAAGTCCTCATGGCCTTTATGTCCAGGGCTGCAAACGTGCTACAATGGATGGTACAATGGGTTGCCACTCTGCGAAGAGGCGCTAATCCTCAAAACCATCCTCAGTTCGGATCGGAGTCTGCAACTCGACTCCGTGAAGTTGGAATCGCTAGTAATCGCGCATCAGAACGGCGCGGTGAATACGTTCCCGGGCCTTGTACACACCGCCCGTCAAGCCATGGAAGCTGGGGGTGCCCGAAGTCCGTAGCCTAACCGAAAGGAGGGGGCGGCCGAAGGTAAAATCAGTGACTGGGGCTAAGTCGTAACAAGGTAGCCGTACCGGAAGGTGCGGCTGGATTACCTCCTTAAAGAGCAAAGCGTATTTATACGCAAAACAAGGTGGTTCACACTTCTCCGAGTGTGTTACTGCCGGTCTGTTTGCCCTTTATCGAAGTCTTGATTAAGTTCGGCTTCAATTAGATTGGGTCTCGCTATATCTCTCTCTTATTCAATTACATGTTCTTTTATGATCGTGAGGGGTTGCATACCAAGTTTATTGGGATTGTAGCTCAGGTGGTTAGAGCGCACGCCTGATAAGCGTGAGGTCGGAGGTTCAACTCCTCCCAGTCCCACAGTGCAGTCTCTGCACGACCTCTTCTGAGGGCCGCAATCAGGCGGGGATATAGCTCAGTTGGTAGAGCACCTGCTTTGCACGCAGGGGGTCAGGAGTTCGAGTCTCCTTATCTCCACAAATCTGTCTAAAGACAGATCCGTTCTTTGACGTAATGTAAGGTTCTGCAAAAAGTAAAGATTGCGCTTCATAAGATTTGGTTTTGATATCATAAACGGTATCTTTCAATATCTTTGAGGAGTAGCATTCATCGAGTAAGAGTTCTTAGTAACGTACCGCTCTAAGCGGTATGAAAATAATAACAAGTGAGAATCTGAGGCGTATAAAGAGGCATAGTTAAGTTACTAAGGGCACATGGGGGATGTCTTGGCATGAACAGGCGATGAAGGACGTGATAAGCTGCGATAAGCTACGGGTAGTTGCACAAAGACTTTGATCCGTAGATTTCCGAATGGGGCAACCCGGCAAGTTGAAGACTTGTCATCTCGAAAGAGAAGCAAACCCAGGGAACTGAAACATCTAAGTACCTGGAGGAAGAGAAAACAATAGTGATTCCCTGAGTAGTGGCGAGCGAAATGGGAACAGCCCAAACCAAAAAGTTTCCGGATTTTTTGGGGTTGTAGGACTCACACAACACGACTACCGATCCAAATTGAAGTTGCTGGAAAGCGATACCATAGAAGGTGATAGTCCTGTAAGTATAAGAAAAGTAGCGTAGTGAGATTCCTGAGTACCACGGGACCGGAGAAATCCTGTGGGAAACCGCCAGCACCATCTGGCAAGGCTAAATACTCGTTCATGACCGATAGTGTACCAGTACCGTGAGGGAAAGATGAAAAGAACGCTTAGTAAGCGAGTTAAATAGTACCTGAAACCATGTGCCTACAACCAGTCGGAGCCCCTATGTGGGGTGACGGCGTGCCTTTTGCATAATGAGCCTACGAGTTGCGCTTGACTGGCAAGGTTAAGACCTTAAGGGTTGAAGCCGAAGCGAAAGCGAGTCTGAATAGGGCGTATAGTCAGTTGAGGCAGACGCGAAACCGAGTGAGCTACCCATGACCAGGATGAAGTAGTGGTAACACACTATGGAGGTCCGAACCAGTGAACGTTGAAAAGTTCTTGGATGAGTTGTGGGTAGGGGTGAAAGGCCAACCAAACTCGGAAATAGCTCGTTCTCCCCGAAATGTATTTTGGTACAGCGTCGTATTAGTGTACGGAAGGTAGAGCACTGATAAGGCTAGGGCCCTTCGCAGGGTACCAAACCTTGACAAACTCCGAATGTCCGATACATGGTGTACGGCAGTGAGGGCACGGGAGATAAGTTCCGTGTCCGAGAGGGAAAGAACCCAGATCATCAGCTAAGGTCCCCAAGTACAAACTAAGTTGAACAAAGGATGTTCGACTGCTTAGACAACTAGGATGTTGGCTTAGAAGCAGCCATTCATTTAAAGAGTGCGTAATAGCTCACTAGTCGAGCGGTTGAGCGCCGAAAATAATCGGGCATCAAGTTTGTCACCGAAGCTATGGGCTTCTTTTAGAAGCGGTAGGGGAGCATTCCAGCGACGTCGAAGTCGTAAGCGTAAGCTACGGTGGAGTTTCTGGAAACGAAGATGTAGGCATGAGTAACGATAAGACGGGCGAAAAACCCGTCCGCCGTAAGCCCAAGGGTTCCTGATCAACGTTAATCGAATCAGGGTTAGTCGGGTCCTAAGGTGAGGCCGATAGGCGTAACCGATGGAAAACTGGTTAATATTCCAGTACCACCCAAAAATGTTAACTTAAGGCGGGACACAACCGTGTAGCATCCGCGAACAGACGGATGTTCGTTAAAGCCGTGTAGGGCGTAGCGTAGGCAAATCCGCGCTGCAATAGCCTGAGCGTTGCGACAGTAGCTGGAATCTTCGGAGGATGGCATAGAGGTGTAAAGCGGTTGTCTAGAAAAGCGTCGTAAGTTGTTTAGGGTGTCCGTACCGTAAACCGACACAGGTGGGCGAGGAGAGTATCCTCAGGCGCTCGAGTGATGTACGGCTAAGGAACTCGGCAAATTAGCCCCGTAACTTCGGGATAAGGGGCGCCCCCCCATATATAAAAGCGTGAGGGGGCCGCAGTGAAAAGATCCAGGCGACTGTTTAACAAAAACACAGCTCTCTGCTAAATCGCAAGATGACGTATAGGGAGTGACACCTGCCCGGTGCTGGAAGGTTAATTGAGGTGCTTAGCGCAAGCGAAGGTGCTGATCGAAGCCCCAGTAAACGGCGGCCGTAACTATAACGGTCCTAAGGTAGCGAAATTCCTTGTCGGGTAAGTTCCGACCTGCACGAATGGTGTAACGATCTGGATACTGTCTCGGCCGTACGCTCGGTGAAATTGTGGTGCCGGTGAAGACGCCGGCTACTCCCATCGGGACGGAAAGACCCCGTGCACCTTTACTACAGCTTTACATTGACTTTGGCCAAAATTTGTGTAGGATAGGCGGGAGACTATGAAGTGGGGGCGCTAGCTTCCATGGAGTCAACCTTGAAATACCGCCCTGATTTTGGCTAGAGCCTAACCTGTGGGAGTGGATCCCAGGGAACAGTGTATGGTGGGTAGTTTGACTGGGGCGGTCGCCTCCTAAAAAGTAACGGAGGCTTACAAAGGTACCCTCAGCACGGTCGGTAATCGTGCGTAGAGTGTAAAGGCACAAGGGTGCTTGACTGCGAGACATACAGGTCGAGCAGGGACGAAAGTCGGTCTTAGTGATCCGGTGGTTCTGTATGGAAGGGCCATCGCTCAAAGGATAAAAGGTACGCCGGGGATAACAGGCTGATCTCCGCCAAGAGTTCACATCGACGCGGAGGTTTGGCACCTCGATGTCGGCTCATCGCATCCTGGGGCTGAAGAAGGTCCCAAGGGTTGAGCTGTTCGCTCATTAAAGCGGTACGCGAGCTGGGTTCAGAACGTCGTGAGACAGTTCGGTCCCTATCTGATGGGAGCGCAGGAAGCTTGAGCAGATCTGATTCTAGTACGAGAGGACCGAATTGGACGAACCTCTAGTGTATCTGTTGTGGTGCCAGCTGCATCGCAGAGTAGCTACGTTCGGATGGGATAAGCGCTGAAAGCATCTAAGCACGAAACCCACTGCAAGATTAGGCTTCCCTTATGGGTCGTTGTAGATGACGACGTTGATAGGTGACAGATGTACGCATGGCAACATGTTTAGTCGAGTCATACTAATTACCCATGAGACTTAACTAATGTCTTTTTATACGCTCCACATTCTTTCTTGATGAATGTTTACGGAGCAGAAACCTTACATTGCGTCAATAGTTTTTGACAGCTTCGCTGAAGCGTCACCGATTTCCTGGTGATTATAGCGTGAAGGAACCACCTCTTCCCATTCCGAACAGAGAAGTTAAGCTTCACAGCGCCGATGGTACTGCTCAAAAGGTGGGAGAGTAGGTCGTCGCCAGGTCAATTTTGAACCCTGATACGTTTGTGTCAGGGTTTTTTTGTTGTATCAAATAGGTAAAGTGGCTTATAGGTTGGAACGCTTTGTCTCTAAAACACTTACTTGGGTGGCATTTTGGTAGAAAGCCGTTTCTAAACGAACGATAAAATTGAGTAGGTAGGAGGGTTTGCTTCCTATCTTCAAACGTATTCCATAGCCTAATTGTGACTGTCAGGCAAGTGGATTGCATCAAAATATGCGAGCTGATTAACCGAAAAACGCACATGGGGATCATGCTTTTAGCTGGTTAAGGAACTCGGTTAAGCGTTGAAATAGCATGGGTGCGAACGTTTCTTGCTCGGGCTTCATGAAAACACTTCTTAGCATCCGCACATGGTTGTTATTGGCTTTTATGTTTGGAAATTGTTGTTGTATGCGCTTGGCCTTTCCTCTGTAAACGCTTAAGAATACAGGCTCTTGGGGCGAATTCATGGCAACCTCAAAGAGTTTTTGGCTTTGCTCATCAATTTTGCTGGTATCGTCAGAGTATGGGAAATAAGTAACAATATCTAATTGTGGATTGGTGTAGGCTCCCCAGTTTTTATCTAAAGAAATCAATTCGTGAAAATTTCGCGAGGCGCGGATACAGGCTTTCAGGATTGTGCCTAAGCCCGTATTGGCATCAAGAGGGAGGCACTTTAGGGTGAGCCATAATGCGCCAGCAGCGGCTCCAGCACGAGAACATTCTAAGCTTATTTCGCCGAGATGTAACTCGTTAGAGGTGTAATAGGTGTAGGGGGAGTCGTGGAGGTAGAAGCGGGCTAGGTTGGGATCTCGGAAAAGTACTGCACCGCAGCCATATGGTTGTAGCCCATGTTTGTGCGGATCAATCACCACGGAATCGCACTCCGAAATGGCGCGAAGTGCTTTATGCGGGATTATGGGTGATTCTTCATATGCCAAAAGCGTAAAAAATCCGCCATATGCTGCATCTACGTGAACTCGGAAGTTGTAGCGGTCGCGTAGGGGGAGCAGTTCGTGAATTGGATCAATAACACCAAGTCCCGTTGTGCCAGCCGTCATTACCACCGTACCAATGTTGTTGGTGCTAAGTTTATCTTCTAAGGCATTTAAGTCTATTTCGCCGGTTTCTGTGGCTGGAATTTTGACACATTCTATACCTAAAACACCGCACATGCGTTCGTGGGTGTAATGGGCTTCTTCGCTAAAGGCTATTTTCTTGTCTGGATGGAGACAACGTGCTACCCATAGGGCTTCAAGATTTGCGATAGTTCCGCTACTGGTAAGGTGGCCGAGGGTGTTTTCTGGAAAATGAAACATACGTGCAAGGTCGCGGATTACATCTTTTTCCATTTCGGAGGTTGGGGGGCCTCCGTCAAGTGCATGGTTGTTTGGATTAATAAACATTGCAGCGAAGTAGGCCAACTGTGCGACGGGGTGTGGTGGTTTGAGCATCTGGCCTGCATATCGCGGATGAAAAAACGGATAGTTACCTTCTAACCGTTTTAGGTATTCTGCAAAGGCATTGTTTAGGGTTTCTGGGGCGACCTCGGTGGCGGGGTGTGCTTTGTAAGTTCCGAATTGATCTTTCCAAGAATGGATGGCAGAAAAAATCTGCTCTAAGGTTGGCTTGTAGTCCATAAGTGGCTTTGATGAAAGGAATGGGATAGAAATATTGTGTTTTTAAGGTTCAATTTTTTTGTTGATAAACCCTAACATAATCAACGATGAACTTCATGGGTGTGTGATCGGGGTTTATGGGGCCGGGCCAGTTTGCCCCCATTGCCAGATTGATGAGCAGGTAAAAGTGCTTGTGGAAGGCGTTTCCGTCTGGTTCGTTGGCGGTTTCGAGGGCAAAAGTATGGTAAAGCTGGTTGTCGAAGAACCATTTGATTTCATTTTCGTCCCACGTTAAGGCATACAAATGGAAGTCGTCCGAGAGTGGTTGTGGGGTTTTGATTGTGCCCCCATTCGATTTGTATTTACCGTCTTTTGGATAATGGATGGTTCCATAGACCGTTTTGGGATCTCGGTCTCCGATGAATTCTAATAGGTCAATTTCTCCGCACTTGGGCCAACCGACTTTTGTGCGATTGATGCCCATCAACCAAATAGCAGGCCATGCGCCTTGGCCTGCGGGAACTTTTGCCCGGACTTCTATTCGTCCGAATTTCCAATGGGCTTTTCCCAAAGTGATAAGACTGGCTGAGGTATATTCGGCGGATTTTCGTTGCGTCTGCCAAGTTTTTCCATTGGGGTCGTATTTCGGATTGGTAAAGTTTTCTTTACGCCCTTCGATGATCAGGTGGCCATTCTCGACTCGGGCATTTTCGGTGCGGCTTCGGGTATAATATTGTGACTCCTCGTTTCGGATAAAGCCTTCTTCATAGTCCCATTTGGCGGGATTGGGGCGTCCGTCTTGGTTGAATTCATCTTGCCATACCAATTCCCAGCCATCAACCGAAGGGGCAATATTGGTGCATCCCGAAAGTGCGAGTAAAAAAAGCAGATATTTTATCATGAGCAATATTTGGAACTTTTGTCGAAGCGGTGAACCGGAAAACGTAACCTATTGTACAGAAGGTTTGTCTCTATTTTAAACAACCCGTTGATCCAGCATTGGTTTTACGTGCCCTCTACCCTGTATTTACCCACTAAGATAAGATGAACTATTCTTTTTTCGCCTCTTTTCGAGGCATCGTTTTGTCTTTTTTGTGCCTCTGGTCTATTGTTTTTGCACAATCCGAACAAGGAGCAGCCTTTCAGCGCTTTGCGCCTAATGAAATGCCTCGTCTCTCCATACCAAGGATACAAGGTGTGGTAAAGCTGGATGGTAACTTAGATGATTTGGCGTGGCAGGAGGCCACGATAGCAAATAATTTTTCCGAGTATTTTCCAAATGAACGGGCACAACCGCCGATCGGCATCCAAGCCATGTTGATGCACGACGGGAAAAACCTATATGTAGCGTTTAAAATTACGGACGATCCTACCAAAATTAGGGCATCGCTCCGGAATCGTGACGAGATCTGGCAGGATGATTATGCAGGTCTTGTTTTGGATACCTACGGAAACCAGCAATGGGGGTACTTTCTCGGGGCAAATCCGCTGGGGGTTCAGGGAGACGAACGCCTTTTGGTGAATAGTAGCTCCGAGTCTGCTTTTAATGTGGAGTATCAAACAGCGGGAAAGATTACGGAAGATGGCTACCAAATTGAGATGCGGATCCCCTTTACGAGTTTGCGTTTTCCGGCGTCGGAGAACTTGGTTTTTCGAGGGAATTTTTGGGTGAACCATCCGCGTGCAAGCCAAAATTCCTACTCTTGGGTAGGTCTTACACGGAATAATAGTTGTATGATGTGTCAGTATGGCTACTTTGAGGGGTTAAAAGGTGTAAAGAATACCACGCAACGTATGGAAGTACTGCCGGCCTTGATTGGTTCTAACGGAGCCGTGAGGGAAGAATTTTCAAACCCAAAAAGCCCATTAGCGCAGGAAAAACTGGGGCTTAAGTCCTTTGATCCATCTCTCAACCTGAAGTATAACCTTACGTCTTCGGCAACTGTAGAGTTAACGGTTAACCCTGATTTTAGCCAAATTGAGTCCGACCAAGCCCAAATTGACGTGAATGCGAATTCGGCTTTGTTTTTCCCTGAGCGTAGGCCATTTTTTCAGGAAGGCGCAGATTTATACGCGACGTTTACCCGTCAGGTGTATTCGCGAAGCATCAATAAGCCCTTGTTGGCGACAAAGTTCACGGGACGGTTTGGCCAAACCAGTTTGGGCTATATCGGTGCTCTGGACGAAGCAAGCCCCATGATTTTGCCCTTTGAAGATGGGAGTTCTACGCTCGCTGATGTTGGGCGGAGTGTATCAAATATTTTACGGGTACGTCAAACGCTTAAAAGGGGTTCACATATTGGAACTTTACTTACAGATCGGCGCTTGTTGGATGGTGGGTCTGGTTCTACCATTGGTGTGGATGCGTTGGTTCGCTTAAATGCGACAGATCAAATTGAGGTACAATGGATTGGCAGCAACACAACAGAACCGGAAAACACATCCCTTTATAATAGCACAACCACTTTTGCAGACGGAAAGCATAGTGCTAAGTTTGATGGAGAGCGGTTCCAAGGTTCTCTCTTGTACCTCAGCCATGAGCGTTCGAGCAGGACATGGTTTTGGGATGCCGACTTCTGGGCGACCAGTCCAACCTTTCGTGCAGACAATGGCTACGTACAAAGCAATGACCGGAAGCGCATTGGTATTCGGGCAGGGCGGAATGTTTTTCCGAAAGACAAGTGGGTGGTGCAATACGCCCCTTACCTTATGACGGGCTACGATTGGAATTATGGAAAACAACGGAAAGACGAATACCTTTTTATTGGGGTAAATGCCCAACTCAAAGGCCAAACGAATTTGTCTTTGGGGACATTAGCCCATAGTAAAGAATACTACCGCCAAGTTGAGTTCGAGTCTATGCAGCGTTTGTCTTTGGAGATCAGTTCAAACTTCAGCCAGAGAATGAGCGCAGGATTTTCTGTTCAGCATGGCGAAATGATTGCGCGGCGTCAGGTACGAATGGGCAAAGGAACCAATTTGGGGCTTGAATTTGCGTTTAAACCCACAGGTCGTCTTACGATTGAGCCGGAAGTGAATTACAGCCAGTTGGCAGACAAACAAACGGGCGATTCGTTTTTTGAAGGCTATATCTTCCGTACACGGGCCACATACCAGTTTTCAAAAGCATTTTCAACCAGATTAATTTGGGAATACGATGATTTTAGTGCCCTTATGCGTTATGAGCCTTTGCTGACGTACCAAATTAGCCCATTTTCAGTGTTCTATTTGGGAGCCAGTTTAGCCAATAAAAAGGCGGAGACGGTTCAATTTCCAGAAGTTGGCTATTATGCGGTTGCACAAAGTGTCTTCTTTAAATTTCAATATCTCTTTAAAATATAAAGGTTTATATCTTGGTTTTGATCAATTTTATTTTGTGTAAAAAAATGAGACTTTGCCCTTTGGGAAGGGATTTTTACGACGATACCCCCCAACGAGTCAACGTGTATTTGCAGGTGTCTATTGGAAATTGAACCGCACGACCGTTCGTCGGTACGGTTTCAAGGATGGAATACATCGAAAGTTATGTGTACAAGGTTTGCAGCCCATCATGACGATGGTTTGATGAGCCTATAACGGATGTTGATCAGAAGAATACGGAAAGTCCAAACTGCATATTTCGTGGGTTTCCGGGCGTAAAATGCAATTCGGAGACGGGTTCTGTTTCGTTTTTTAGGCGGGAGGTGGTATCAAATTGGGCTTCATTCCAATCGGTATCCAAAAGATTTTCGAGGGTAACGGAAAGTGCCGCACGTCCGAAGCGGTATGAGATGCCCGCATTGAAGAGGGTATGTCCCAAGGCACGTACCGAATTGTCCTCGTTAGCAGGTCGTGATCCGATGTGTCTTGCTGCTACATTACCAGAAAAACCATTTGGATGTCGCCATGTGAGGCTTCCTTGTGTGGTCAGTCTTGGTGCAAGTGGGATATTGTTTTCTCCGGCAGGAGCGCCTACAATTTTGCCGTTGGACACGTTAAAATCAGCGGTGGCAAAAAGCGTTGAGAAGAGTTGCGATTGTACTTCTATGTCCAAGCCATAACGGCGGGTTGGATCAGAGAGTTCGGTAAAGCCGCCATCTCCCACATAGACAAACTCCCGCTCCAAGTCTAAGCGCCATAGGGCAACGGCCACCGTTGTTTTGTTGTTTTGGGAAAACCAGCGTGTGCCCAACTCTGCTCCCAAAGCACGCGGCAGGGTTTGGATTTCCGCTTGTTCTGGCGCAATAAAACGCTCTCTGAAAGCTTCTGCAATTTGTTCTTGTGTTTTGCCTTCTTTTTGCAAAGTGGTTGCAAGGTCATGTGCATATTGCCCCAGAATGGCATTACGGGCATCATTTGAGTGAAACCCACTGCCGATGTTTAGAAATACAGCCCAATTTTGCGATGGCCGATAGGCCAAGTTCAGCTTAGGACTCAGGATGCTTTGTCGGGTTTTCCCGTCTGCTCGCGGCAAATCGGATGTGGCATGGTTTTTTACGTTAAACCGGAAAACATCGCTGCGTAGTCCCACTTGCAGTTCGAGTACTGGAGAAAGCGGCAGAATGTGTTCCATCCAAAAGGCGTTATTGGTTTCTCGAAGGTCTGCATTCACCCATTCTTGTGCCCGAATCCGTTCAGGGCTTTTCATTAACCCGACATTTGCGCGGTCGTGACGCACTTGTACCCCCGCGGTGGTACGTCGTCCCAGATGGAGTTTTCCATTCAGGCCACCCAAAAAGCGTTCGTCAAACTGCTCGATCATGTCCCCATTGATTACGTCATTCAAGAAGAACGTAAAATTGGAAAACAGGCCAAATTGATAGCGGCTCGCCCAGACATTTACCGAATACGGGAAAATGGAACCCGTATCATCTAGGTACAAGGCCACATTTTGTCGACTGGTTTCTCCTCCTTCACCCGCATCAATCGCGCCCCACCGCGTAATTAGTCCCGATTCCAATGCACGTTGTGGGATTTGGCCGGAAGCATTCCATTTTGCGCCAAAGGAACTTGCGGACAACGTTATGGATTTGCTGAGTGTGCGTTGTTTACGATACTTCGCAAAGACATTATACCGGTCAAAGTTCTGTTTTTTGATAAAAGGGCCATCGGAATGGTGGAATTGTCCGGCGAAATACAGGTTTTGTCCGCTTTGGGACAGAGGCTGTACTAATAGTGTTCCCCGAAGTGTGCCGAGTTGCCCGCCTTCAAACGTAGCAACCTGTTCTTCCAATGTGTCTTTGGTACGGAAAATAACTGCGCCGGCAGTGGCTAAATTGCCTTGTGAGGCAAAATAGGGGCCTTTGGAGACGGACATTTTCTCGATGGTTTCTGCAATCACGAAGTGGAGATCGGCGTATCCTTGCCCGTGGCCATGCGAAACCATGTTTACAGGCAGGCCATCCACCGAAATCGCAACATCGGTTCCATGATCAGCATCAAAATTTCGGATATAAATCTGTTCAGCTTTTCCGCCGCCTGCATGTTGGGCTATGATAAGTCCGGGAACCCGCTGAAGGAGGTCTTGGGTGGAGCGTGCGGGGCGCAAGGCCAAATCCAATTGCCGGATTTCCAGCACGGATGCCACGGAGAAGGGGCGTTCGGCCTCGATGGTTGCAGATGGAATTACCCGTACCAAAAGGTCTTCTTCTGTATTTTCCGAGACTAAAGCAATATTGATTTCCTTGGTTTCGCCTGCCAAAATCTCAATTTGGGCTTCGTAGGGCTTGTATCCCACAAAGGAGGCCACAAGTTGATACACGCCCGCTGGCACATCCATCAAAACAAATCGCCCGTTTGAGCCGGAAATGGTTCCTTTCTGGATGGGTTTAAGTTGGATGGTTGCGCCGGGCATCGGGCGCTCATTTTCCATAACCAAGCCTGTTATTTTTGCAGTTTGTGCATAAATCTTTTCATTTAAACTGAATAGTCCTATCAAAATCAAAAATAGATAGTTGAATTTCATAAATTTAACTGGTTTGAAAAAAAGATTTATAAAAGACTGGATAAATGCCATAAGGTTGCTTGAAGCAAACCGAATTTACGGCTTCTCAATACCACTAAGGGCGAATTAGCGTGAAGTTGTGGTATTTCTGTAGTAAGGGAATTGAAAAATATTTTGACACCTGCTTACATTCGGCACGGGTTTTGAAAACCAGAATGATATCCCCCCATTATCCTATTCTTTCCGCCATGAAGTTTTTTTTTCGCATTAGTTGTTTATTCCTATTGGGATATCCGCCAGTTGTATTCGCACAAGAAACCTTGTTGGAAGCGCCTAACGAGGCCGTTTATCGCCTTCAGCCACCGATTGTCTCCATCGTAAACGACGTTCGGCCAACGGTTCCAAAGCATACTCCACAGCCTGTCCGGAAGTGGGATATCCGCAAAAAAACACCAAGGGACGAAGTACGGATTTTTATTGATCCCGTCGTGGAAGTTCAACCCAATCTCGAAGCCGTCCAAAGTGTCCGGCTGATGCGGGATGAAACCAACCCTGTTCCCGATGAAAACGTAGCTGACGCCTCAAATTGGGTGGTAGGACGGCAATTAACTCTTGTGGAGACCATGACCGACCAAAAATTTCGGCGGAGTGTAACCATGCTTGGTGGAAAGGGCGGCGTACTTTGTAGTTGTGTTCTATTTGCCCGTACCTTAGTTCCAGCATTACCCTATGGCCTGCACAACTACCGCGACAAATTAGACATTATCAATAGCCAAATGCCGGAAGTGGGACATGTGGCCATCATGAAAAGCCCGTCTGGTTTAGGACATGTGGCGGTTATCAAATCGGTCAATGAAGATGGTTCCCTCACCATCGAAGAAGGAAACTTCCGGCGGTGCAAGCGGAATATCCGTACCGATATGCCCGAAAGAATGAATATTAAAGGCTATTTTGATCCAAATTCATAAGTTGAGGGCCGTAAATCTTTTTAGTTGCACGTTTTGTCTTGAAGGCTCAAAGGAAAAAAATCCTTTTATGAGGATTAAAGTACGCCTCCATTTTTTACCCACCGTTTAACGTCTGCTATGCCTATCTCTCATGAACAAGTGCAAAAGGCCCAACCATTAGCGGCGGCATTTTTCAACCGACATCCGCTTGAAGTTGCACCGGATTTGATTGGGAAAACGGTGGTCTTTTGGTCGCCAGAGGATGTGTTGCTTGCCGGAAGAATTGTAGAGACAGAAGCCTATCGTTGGGATGAGGCGGGTTGTCATGCGTGGAAAAATGTACATCCAGATGGAAAATTGCGAGATCCAAGCCTCATCTCGGCGGCTCTTTTTGACCGTCCCGGAACGAGTTATGTATATATCAGCTATGGCCTACATTGGATGCTCAATGTGGTTTGTGAGCCGGAGGGTATCGGGGGCGGCGTCTTGATTCGGGCTATTGAACCTGTTTTGGGCGTAGCGGCAATGCAGAAAAACCGAGTTGGCGTCAAAAATCCGAAAGATTTGACTAATGGGCCGGGTAAGTTGTGTCAAGCCTTAGGTATAAATGTTTCGCATCATCGTAAATCCCTTCAAGAAAAACCTTTGATACTTGCGGAAAGTTTAGACGAAGTAGCGCCACACATTGGGCATTCTACGCGGATTGGCTTGGCAAAAGGCATGGGAGACGACTTGCCTTGGCGCTTTTTTGAGACCCAAAGCCGCTTTGTGAGCAAAGGCAAGGTGAGCCACTTTTAAGGTGAAATGGCCGTACAAAACCATTGTTTTTTCGTGGTGCATTAAACATTACCACGTTGTAAAGTGGTTATCTTAAACGTTTCAACCATAAAACAACCAAAGTTTCATGCCGGCTCCTATAAAGACTTCCGAACAAATTCGACAAGCGTTTTTGGATTTTTTCGCCTCTAAAGACCACCTCATTGTCCCCAGTGCGCCCTTGGTTCCGAAGGACGACAATACCCTCATGTTCATCAATTCTGGTATGGCGCCTTTTAAGAAGAGTTTCTTGGGCACGGAAAACCCACCATCGTCGCGTGTGGCGGATACGCAGAAATGCTTACGGGTTTCCGGAAAACACAATGACTTGGAGGAAGTAGGGGTGGATACTTATCACCACACTTTGTTCGAGATGTTGGGGAATTGGTCTTTCGGCGACTATTTCAAGGAAGAAGCCATTGCATGGTCTTGGGAATTGCTCACCGAAGTTTGGGGGCTGGAGCCAGATCGCCTCTATGTGACGATCCACGAAGGAGAAGCCAAGTGGGGCTTGGAGGAAGACTTGGAGGCGCGTGAAATATGGAAAAAACAAAAAGGACTTAATCCAAACCACATCCTTTTAGGCTCCACCAAAGACAATTTTTGGATGATGGGGGATACTGGGCCTTGTGGGCCTTGTTCCGAAATTCACTATGATGGTCGGAGCGATGAAGAGCGCCGCGCCATTCTGGGCGAGACCTTAGTGAACAACGACGATCCTCGTGTGGTGGAAATCTGGAACAACGTTTTTATCCAATACAATGCCCTGCCGGATGGCAACCTCGAAAAGCTCAAAAACCGTTTTGTGGATACGGGCATGGGGTTTGAACGTATTGTCCGAACGATCCAAGGGAAAGACTCTAACTACGATACCGATATCTTTGCCCCACTTTTTGCAAAACTCTCGGCACTCTCGCCCCGAACAGAAATCCTTGGCTACGACCAAATTGAAGGGATAACGGCAGATGAGCGTGAGCGCATCAGAATTGCCATGCGGGTGATTGTGGATCATATCCGTACTATTTCGTTTGCGATTGCAGATGGCGCATCCCCCGGAAACGATGGACGTGGGTATGTGATTCGCCGGATTTTGCGTCGTGCGGTACGCTATGGCTACCAGACGTTGGGCTTTAGGACGGCTTTTATGTGGCAATTGGTGGAGGCCTTGGTACAGAAAATGGGCACAGCCTTCCCCGAAATCGTGCAGCAACGGGCTTTTATAGAACGGATTATTAAAGGTGAAGAGGAATCTTTTTTGCGCACGCTTAAGACAGGGATTGACCTTTTTCAGCAAACCGCAGACCGCGACGGAAAGATAACGGGCGAGGCTGCATTCCTCCTGCACGATACATTTGGTTTCCCGATTGACCTGACCGAATTGATGGCACGCGAGGCCGGATTGGCCGTAGATAAAGCGGGTTTTGATGCCGAGATGCAACAACAAAAAGACCGGGCACGGGCTGCTGCCAAGTTTAAGGTGGATCAATCCAAGGTGGATGTCTGGCAACTTATAGGCGAGGACGCCCCCGATGAATTTGTGGGATATGACCAATTATCGGTTCCGAATACCAAAATAAAGGCCATGAAAACCACAAAAGATACTGCTGGTAATCCCTTATATTATATTGCCTTAGTACAAACACCGTTCTATGCGGAATCCGGTGGACAAGTGGGAGACACAGGTACGCTTACGGTGAATGGCGAAATAGTGCAAGTTTTGGATACCATTAAGTTGGATGGCCGAATTGCGCACCTCGTGGATCGGTTGCCCGAACATGCGGATGCGCCCGTAAATGCAGTGGTGGATGCCGAACGACGGGGCCGCATTGCCGGACACCATACCGCCACACACCTGCTTCACTTGGCCTTGCGCGACCAATTGGGGGCGCACGTTCAACAAAAAGGCTCGCTCGTAGCACCAGACCGCTTGCGCTTTGACTTTAGCCACTTCGAGAAGGTGACAGATGCTCAACTCCGGAGTCTCGAAACCCAAATTAATGCGTTGATTCGGGAAAACCTGCCGCTACAAGAAGAACGCCAAGTCCCCATTTCCGAAGCACAAGCACGAGGGGCGATGGCCCTCTTTGGCGAAAAATATGGCGACGAGGTACGGGTCATTACATTTGGCAAATCCGTAGAACTCTGTGGCGGGACGCATGTGGATGCCACCGGAAAAATTGGGATGTTTCGCTTTGTTTCTGAAGGCTCCGTTGCATCTGGCATTCGTCGGATAGAAGCCTTGGTGGGAGAGGCCGCACTTGCTTTGGTTCAATCGGAATTGGCGGAGTTAGACGCCATTCGGGGCTTACTAAAGTCCAAAGGATCGGTGGCGGATGAGGTCGCTGCTTTGCAAGAAAGCCTGAAAACCGCTGAAAAAGCAACCGCTGCGCTGAAACTGCAAGGCTTGGCTGCCCAGTTGGAGGCACTTGTGACCAAGGCCATCGAGGTAAAAGGGATGCGGTTGGTAACGGGCAAGATCGAAGGTGCTGATGGGAAAACATTGGGTGAGTTGGCACAATTGCTACGGGATAAATTGGGGAACAATGCCGTATCGGTAATTGGTGCGCATGATAGCGAAAAGGTTTTTCTGGCCGCAACGGTCTCGGATGATCTGGTCAAACAAGGTCTCCAAGCCGGAAAACTCATTGGACAAGTGGCCAAACAAGTTGGCGGTGGTGGTGGTGGACGTCCGCAGTTGGCAACAGCAGGTGGTAAACAGCCAGAGAAGCTCGATGGTGCGCTTGCTACCGTATCGGAATTGCTGTAAGAACTTGTTTTTTGATGATGATCGGCAATTGATCGTTTTGGTGTAAAATTGCTGAAGTTCCATATTGGTTGCCGTGCCAAAACGTACCAAATACGTCTTGAACGTAAGATCGTTTTTTTTCTTGGCGGCGACTCTTTTAAATTATTCTTGGTGAACATCACGTGCGCAAGATCATTTGTTCCAGCGTAGCTGCAGGCCAATTTTTACCGTAAACAAAGCATTTACAGGTGTTTTTCCTTATTTAACCCGTCAGTCATCGTGAATACCCATATATATGATAAACTCTTAGCGATTCGGGCCGAAAAAGGAACTGGATTTATTGTTTTAATTGATCCAGATGCCTTACCACCCGAAAGAATGTTGCAGTTCTTACAGGATTGTGAAGCCGCTGGAACGGATGCCCTTTTTTTGGGAGGTAGCCTTATGCACGTCCCTTGGATGGATCGGTATGTCCAGATGCTCAAACAACATACCTCTTTGCCGATTATTGGTTTTCCGGGATCACTCACTCAGATTTCGGGGCATTTGGATGCAATGCTTTACCTTTCCGTCATTAGCGGGCGGAATCCCGACTATCTTTTTGGTCAGCATGTTTATGCCGCGCCTATTTTGCGCAAATTAGGTTTGGAGGCCATCTCTACGGGATACATGCTCATTGAAAGTGGCGCTTTAACCTCGGCACAATACATGAGCAATTCCATGCCATTGCCCCGAAAAAAAACCAATATTGCCGTTGCAACGGCGCTTGCTGCCGAAATGATGGGCATGAAACTCTTAATGACCGATGCAGGATCGGGCGCAGACGATCAGGTTCCTGTCGAGATGGTAAGCGGCATTGCGGCCTCTGTTTCGATCCCGCTTTGTGTGGGCGGTGGCATACGGACGCCGAAAATGGCAGAATCGCGGGCAATCGCGGGAGCCTCTTTCATTGTGGTTGGCAATGCCTTTGAAGACCGAGCAGACCCATCGTTCATCGCAGAAATGGCTATTGCAACACACGAGGGTGGCCGAAAGCGGCTGCTTCAGACGGTTTAACCCTTTATGTTATCGGGCGTTTTCACCAAATCAATGACCAAAATAGGGGCAATTTGGTTGCTCGTGGGTATTGCAATTGGCCTACGTACCTTTTTTAGCACAACGGGAATGGCTTCGGGGGATGGTGTTTATTATTTAGAAGCAGCGCAAAACTTATTATTGGATCAAAAATTCCGGATCACAACATTGGGTATTGGCCAAACCTTACCGACAGATGGATACGACCCTTTCACTCTTTGGCCCATCGGTTATCCTACCTTAATAGCTGTTTCCGCCTTTCTGACGGGCCTTCCTGTTTTTTGGGCTTCCAAACTTTTGGGATGGATTCTTGCAGGTTTTTCGCTCTGGGGTTTTCGGCGATTGGCTCCAGACGAGTCCTCAACCTTAAGTGGGACATTGCTTTTTGCGACGCCATTACTACTTTTTTCGTCCACGATGAGTGAACCGGCTTTTCTGACGACACTCATCTGGTTTGTGTATTGGATACACCAATTTATCCAGACGCAACACAAAAAAGCACTGTTTTGGGTGCTGATGTGTGCCATTTTGCTATTTTTATTTCGGTATGTAGGTATTTTTGCGGGCTTGGTGTTGCTTCAGGTGTTATGGAAAATGCGACGTGATCACGCCCCAAACTTCAGGTCTTTATGGGCGGTGGTGTTTATCTGGAGTGGGTTGGTTTTGGGCTATGCCATTTGGAACCATTCACGGTCTGGGGCTTTCTCCGGCATGAATCGCTACACTGGTATTCCACCAGAGACCATACAAGTACTCCTTTCTTGGCTGAAAGGATTTGGTGTGGTTTTTTTACCTTTGGTTACTGACCGAATACAAGGAGCCATGTTTTTGTTTTTGGTTGGCTTACAAATTGTTATTATGGGATTTTCTTTTAGAAGTCCATCTCTCAAGCAGCCTCATCATACAGCACCAAGTCCCATACGGAGTGAGGCGACTTTGGTACATTTGTTGTTCAGCACAGGATTACTTTACCTGGTGGTCATGACGGTGGCGCGGTGGAATCACGTACTTTGGCTCCAGCAATACAGTTTCTATATGGAGCTTTTTGCCCCTGTTTTTTGGCTATGGATACCCGCCATCCTCCTCAAAGTCCGCTGTTATCCACGATGGTACTCGCGGGTGAAAAAAGCCTTCTGGGCAACGGCTATCACTTCCTTCCTGATTTATGCACCTTTGTGGGCCATCAAGCAGGTCTATGAAAACAACCAGTCTTACCCAACTGCCGCTGAATGGGCACTCAACTCGGCAAAAGACCTGCCGAAAGGCAGTGTTGTATTGTTCGGAGATGCCCACTTGAACTACCTCCGGCCCGATTTAATCCGGCTTGAGCCTCCTTCAAAACCGTTGTTTGCCCGGCCAGCAGGATACAATGCAACGGTCAAACATATCGGAAAAACGTATCCTAACCGGCCTATCTATATCTTTATGAATACAAGGTTTAACAATATGAATCCTGATGATTTTGTGACCAACCAGTGGTTTGATTCTTCCTTTGTTAACCGGAATAAGAAAGCCGCCCCAAACACGAAACTGCGCCTTCGTTAGCGCACACATTGCCCCGCCGTTCGTAAAACGGTATCTTGTAAACCACGCTTTTTAAACCCTTACGAAACGGAATGGAACGTCTTTTTCTTTTAGATGGCATGGCTTTGGCTTATCGTGCCCACTTTGCCTTTGCAACCCGTCCTTTGATCAACAAAAAAGATATGGACACAAGTGCCTGTTACGGCTTCGTGGGAACCATGCTCAGCCTGATCGAGCGGGAAAAGCCTGAACATATTGCAGTGGTAATGGATGCACCCGGGCCAAATTTCCGCGACGAGATTTACGAAAAATACAAGGGACATCGCCCACCGATGCCAGATCCGCTGCGCATCGCTTTGCCCTTTATTAAGGACTTGGTGAAGGCATTCGATATTCCGATGCTCGAAATTCCGGGCTACGAGGCCGATGATGTGATTGGAACACTGGCCAAACGAGCAGAGGCAGAAGGCCAACATGCCGTTATTGTCTCGCCGGACAAAGACTTCCGACAACTCTTGGGGCCGGGAGTTTCTATCCTGCGTCCTACCCGAAAAGACGAAGAGTTTGACTGGATTACGGAAGAAAGATTCCGAACTGAATATGGCTTAGCGCCTGTTAAGTTTATTGATGTATTGGCGCTATTGGGCGATACTGCCGATAATGTTCCGGGTGTGCCCGGCATCGGCGAAAAAACAGCACCTTCGCTCATCCAGCAGTATGGCTCTGTCGAAAACCTCTTAGACCATGCCGCCGAAGTCTCCGCAAAACGGGTACGGGAAGGCTTGTTGAACAACCGTGACCAAGCCATCATGTCCAAACTCTTGGTGACCATACATACCGAAGTTGCGCTTGATCTGGACTGGCAAACGCTCATCCGGACGAAGCCCGACATGGAGGAAATCGGGCGGCTATTTGATGAATTGGAGTTCGGAAAAACCCTGCGTGGACGCATCCACCGATACGCACAAACCTTCACTCCGACGCCAGCCGGGAGCCAAGCGAACCTTTTTGGCGGTTTTGATCTCCCGACATCGGGTTTAACCGATATTTTAGTCCATACCGATGAGTTTAGTTTTGACGGGGAAAAAGTGCAATATCATCTCCTTTCCGATTCGGCAGCACAACGTGTACTTGGCGAACGCTTGAACCAAGCGACCGAGTTCTGTTTTGATACCGAAACGACCGGAACGGATGCCATGCGTGCGGAATTGGTGGGCTGCTCGGTCTCGCTCGCAGAAGCTGAAGCCTTTTACTTGCCAACCTTAGACGAAACCGCAACACAGGCGGTACTTGCTGTACTTAAACCCGCCTTAGAAAACCCAAACATTACAACGTGTGGCCAAAATGTGAAGTACGACTTGTTGATGATGAAACGTTATGGTATTAACCTGAAAGGTCCCATTTTTGATACGATGGTGGCGCATTTCCTGCTCAGTCCAGATGGGCAGCATGGTTTGGATGCCATCAGTATGGAGGTCTTAAACTATAAAAAAATACCAACTTCGGCACTCTTAGGCGAGGGAAAGAAAAACCAAAAAACCATGCGCGAGGTTCCGGTAGAAGACGTTTCTAACTATGCCTGCGAAGATGCCGACATCACGCTCCGGCTTGCACAGCACTTGCGTAATCGTCTAACGGAAGAAGGCTTAATGCCGCTTGCCGAAGAAGTGGAAATGCCCTTGGTTCCGGTGCTTGCCCAAATGGAAGCCAATGGGATTTTGGTGGATGTAGAGGCGCTTAAAGAGTACTCGGTGCAGTTGGCCGCAAAGTTGATTGAGATGGAACAGCAAATTTACATCTCGGCTGGTGGGACGTTCAATATTGGCTCTCCAAAACAACTGGGGGAAGTCCTATTTGATCGTCTAAAATTGCCAAGTGGAAAAAAAACGGCCACTGGACAGTACTCCACCGATGAACGGGTGTTACAAGAGTTGGCTGTAGAGCATGATTTGCCAGCGCTCATTTTGGATTGGCGTAAATTCTCTAAACTCAAAAGCACCTATGTGGACGCCCTACCGACGTATGCAAACCCCGCCACAGGACGTATCCATACGAGCTTTCACCAAACGATTGCCGCCACCGGACGTCTGGCCTCCTCCAATCCCAACCTGCAAAATATCCCCATTCGGTCTGGCGAAGGACGCGAAATCCGCCGTGCGTTTATAGCCTCTCCAGGTCATGTGTTGCTCTCGGCGGACTATTCGCAAATTGAACTACGCATCATTGCTCATATGTCCAACGACGAGGGTCTAAGCGAGACGTTTAGGCGGAACGACGATATCCACACCGCCGCTGCTGCACTCATTTTTAAAGTAAATCCCGAAGACGTAACCCGTCTGCAACGAAATCGTGCCAAAGAGGTGAACTATGGCATCCCCTACGGAATTTCTGCCTTCGGACTTTCCCAGCGGATGCGGATTCCACGAAGCGAGGCCCAATTTTTGATTGACGGGTATCATGCAAGCTATCCGGGGGTGGCTAAACTTATCTTGAACCTCATCGAAGAGGCGCGGAAGAAAGGCTATGCCGAAACCCTCAAGGGACGCCGCCGCTACCTGAAAGACATCCACGCTACAAATCGGCAACTGAGACAAGCCGCAGAACGGGTGGCGGTGAATATGCCTATCCAAGGGTCGCAGGCGGATATGATTAAAATTGCCATGATCCGGCTCCAAAAAAGGCTCGAAGAAGAAAACCTAAAAAGCCGCATGGTGCTTCAAGTACACGACGAATTACTTTTTGAAGTGCCTGAAAATGAGGTGGATTATCTGAAAACCATTGTTCACAAAGAGATGCAAGAAGCATTGCCCCTTTCTGTTCCCGTAGAAATTGGGATGGGTGTAGGCGAAAATTGGTTAGACGCGCATTAAATCCGATAGGTGGTTGCCGAGAGAAAAAGTGTATAAGTCTTTTATCATCAAAACGTTGTAAGCCATAAAACAGCGTGCGTTAAGGGTTAATTGTGCTAAGGGGCGGTTAAATTTTACACTGCTACCAAGATCACGCTACTACCTCCTTATTGTTCTAATCATCACGATAGCTTTTAGATCGGAAAGCCATGCGCTACAATCCCTAAATCGTGTTTTGCCCGCGCTTCAGGACTAAAGTCGTTTGTGGTGGCTGTTACAGAAAACCCCACGCTGAAGCACCTGGTTAATTCCAAACCGGAAAGCATGATGTGGAAATATTGCTCGCCTGAATAAAGACCTAAAGCAAGCAAGAATAATGCTTAGTAAAACAGTAAGGTTCTCCCTTAGCGCTATACATTATGCGATATTAACTCTGTCCTTCAATGGGGAGCTAAGAACACTCAATAACAAAAAGGTTTTAGCCCTGAACGATCACCCAGTGTGTGCTGTGTGTTGGAAATGACTTTCTATGATGATGCTGGGGTTGTGCAAAAGTTGTTCTAAAGAAAAAAGCGATAACTCTTTTTACACAGCCCGAACATATTTCTATGGGCCGCGATAGTTGGCTGAGTGTAGCTAAAACTCGTCAGATTTTTCTAAGGGCCGCCTTACCATCCGAGACGGATGTAGAAAATTTCGTGATTGCGCAATTTGGTAAAAAAGTAGATGAATCTCAATGAGCTAATTCATTTAATCACAATAGTTTAAAACCCGTAAATCACGTTAAAACAAGAAGATTTGTCGCTTTTGATGGCGGTTAATCGTCAAAAATACGTCTGTATTCACATGGGATTCAAGAAAACGGGTTTGACGTTCCATATTTTGACAATCTGATGATAGAAACCCACCGACTCTTGAATCAGGCATTAAATAATACTTTCTTAAAAGCCTTTTTAGGCAGTACACTTTTTTGTTAGATACAAAATGATGTAGATTGTAGAACAAGAAATGTACTTTTAGCCCTTAACCCGTTCTGGACATAAACGCTTTTAATATGCCATCTAACGGAACGATAAACCTCCGACGCGGATTCGACATTAAGTTGGAGGGAGTTGCCCCAAAAAAACTCACTGAACTCCCCATTTCGGCCTTGGTTGCCGTTCAACCGCCAGATTTCCTGCACGTCACACCGAAAATGGTGGTCAAGCAGGGCGATGAAGTCCAAGCTGGCGCACCACTTTTCCACGACAAAGACCATCCGGAAGTGTTCTTCACGTCGCCAGTGAGTGGCGAGGTGGTGGAAATTGTACGCGGTGAAAAACGACGGATTTTGGAAGTACGCATCCTTGCAGATAAAAATGCAACCTCTCGCGCGTTCCCAAGGGCCAATCCGGCCACGTTGTCGCGAGAGCAGGTGGTGAATCGCTTGTTAGACAGTGGTGCGTGGGTGTTTATCCGCCAACGCCCCTATTCCTTGATTGCCCGCCCAACCGAAACCCCGAAAGCCATTTTTATCTCGGGTTTTGATTCCGCGCCACTTGCGCCCGATCTGGGATTTATGCTGGAACATGCGGGAAGCAATTTTCAAACGGGTTTAGACGCACTTGCTAAACTGACCAATGGCAAAGTACATCTTGGATTGCCGACCAATGCGTCATCGGTATTACAACAAGCACAAGGCGTAACCCAAACAGTCTTCAATGGCCCACATCCGGCTGGTAATGTTGGGGTGCAAATCCACCACGTTGACCCTATCAATCCGCAGGAGGTGGTCTGGTACATTCACGTACAAGACGTGGTGAATATCGGGCGCTTGTTTGCTGAAGGGGTGTATCGTCCGGAGCGGATTGTTGCGCTTACTGGCACCGAGGCCACCGAACGTGGGTACTTCCGAACTATTCAAGGGGTTCATCTAAAAGAGTTGCTCCAAAATCGGGTAAATACCGATAATGTCCGTTTGATACAAGGTAATGTGCTCACCGGACATAAAACCAACAGCAATGCCTTTTTATCGGCGTATGCGCACCAAATTACCGCCATTCCTGAAGGCAATGAATATGAGTTTATGGGTTGGCTTACACCCGGCTTTAATAAACTTAGCCGCTCTCGTACCTTCTTCTCTTGGCTCAATAAGAACAAGTCCTACCGCTTAAACACGAATACGAGGGGCGAGGAGCGTGCCTTTGTGGTCACAGGTGAGTATGAAAAGGTACTGCCTATGGACATTTTGCCCACCTATTTGCTCAAGGCCATCCTCGCAAACGATATCGAAAAAATGGAGCAATTGGGCATCTACGAAGTTTCGGAAGAAGACTTTGCCCTTTGTGAGTTTGTTTGTACCTCTAAAATTAATGTTCAGAAAATCATTTCTGACGGTTTGGAGATGATTCGCAAAGAAGGGTAAGCCCAACACATTCAACCTACAACAAAAAAATACGTGAAAGCACTCCGTAATTTGTTAGACAAAGTTCAGCCCAACTTTGAAAAAGGCGGGAAATTAGAAAAATTCCATGCCGCCTATAACGCCATCGAGACCTTTTTGTTTGTACCCAACCATACCACCCATGGCGGGGTACATGTTCGGGATGCGGTAGATCTGAAACGTACCATGTTTACCGTAATTATCGCCCTGCTCCCTACCTTGGTCTTTGGCATGTGGAATACTGGGTATCAGCACTACCAAGCCTTTGGTATGGAAAGCAGCCACATAGATAACCTCTTGTTTGGTCTCATCAAAATAATGCCTTTGATCATTGTCTCGTATGGCGCTGGTCTTGGGGTAGAGATTTTGTTTGCCCAAATGCGTGGCCATGCTGTGAATGAGGGCTACTTGGTAACGGGTATGCTCATCCCGCTCTCCCTCCCTGTAACCACGCCATTGTGGATGGTAGCCTTAGCAGCCATTTTTTGCGTGGTTCTGGGAAAAGAAGTCTTTGGTGGAACAGGGATGAACTTCATGAACCCAGCACTTTTGGCACGTGCATTCTTGTTCTTTGCTTTTCCTGCATACCTGAGTGGTGAAGTCTGGGTGGACTTAACGCCAGAAGCAGGTCGTGCAGTGGTAGATGGGTATTCTGGTGCAACAGCGCTTGCCGTTGTGGATGCCAATTATACCGCGACACCCTCGGCATGGGACATGTTCATGGGTTTTGAAAAAGGCTCTATTGGCGAAACCAGCACCTTGATGATCCTTATCGGGGCTGCATACCTCATTTTTACGGGTGTCGGTAGTTGGCGAATTATCGTCTCGGTTTTTCTGGGGGGGTACCTGATGGGCTTGTTCATGAATGTCCTTGCTCCGGCAGATGCGCCTACGCATATCATGCACGCACCAGCCTATTATCACCTCATCATGGGGGGATTCGCCTTTGGAGCGGTTTATATGGCCACAGACCCCGTTTCGGCGGCCCAGACAGAGGCGGGGAAATGGATTTATGGCCTTCTGATTGGCGCCTTTACCGTAACGTTGCGGGTCTTTAATCCGGCTTATCCCGAAGGGATGATGCTAAGTATTTTGTTCTTTAACGTGTTTGCTCCGTTGATAGACCATTTTGTGGTTCAACGTAACATCAATAAACGATTAAAACGTGCACTCCAATAATTACACCTTCGCCTTTGCGGCTATTCTTACAGTAATAGCTGCTGTACTCCTTGCATTTGCCTCGGAAGGTTTACGCCCTCAACAAGAAGCAAATGTCGCACTTGAAAAACGTTCCGATATTCTTCGGGCGGTTCATGCAAAGCCAGAGAACCCAAAAGACGTGGTTTCTTATTACACAAAAAGTGTGGAAGAGACAGTTGTCCATACAAATGGAGAGGTCATTTCGGGCATTAAGGCATTTGACTTGGTTTTGAAAGATGAGTACGAAAAACCAGAACAAGACCGCCAACTCCCGTTGTATGTGTATTCCGGAAAAGACGGTAAAAAATATTACATCATTCCGCTACATGGTGTAGGGCTTTGGGGACCGGTTTGGGGATATGTCTCCGTTAAAGACGACTTTAAAACCGTTTATGGTGCTGTTTTTGACCATAAAGGGGAAACACCCGGTTTGGGGGCGGAAATCTCAACGGAAATGTTTCAAAAACCATTTGAGGGAAAAACCATCTTGGATAAGGACAATAATTTTGTATCGGTTCGGGTGGTGAAAAAAGGCCAAATGACAAGCATTGCCGCAGAACACGTCGTAGATGGTATCTCCGGCGGAACCATAACCTCGAATGGTGTGGATGCCATGTTGCAGAAGTGCCTCAAGCCTTATCTTCCCTACTTTGAAAAACTTAAAACCAAAACCAAGGGATAAACCATGAGTGCAGAGGTTCAAACGCCTGTAAAACAGGCTGCGCCCAAAGAGGCGCTCTTTTCAAAGAAAAATAAGCGAGCGCTGTTTGATCCGCTTGATGACAACAACCCTGTTTCCGTTCAGGTTTTGGGGATTTGTTCTGCCTTGGCCGTGACGGTACAGGTTAAGCCTGCCATCATTATGACCTTGGGTGTCATGTTTGTAACGGCATTTTCTAACCTTATCATTTCCACTATGCGCGACCGGATTCCAGGACGTATCCGCATCATCGTCCAATTGGTGGTGGTTGCGACCTTGGTGACGTTGGTGGATCAGGTTTTGAAGGCATATATGTACGATGTTTCCAAACAGCTCTCGGTATTCGTTGGGCTGATCATCACAAACTGTATCGTCATGGGGCGTTTGGAAGCATATGCAATGAGCCAAAAGCCTTGGCCGTCGTTTTTGGACGGTATTGGGAACGGCTTGGGGTATGGTATCATTTTAATTGTGGTGAGTGTGATCCGTGAAATCTTTGGTTCTGGGACTTTGCTTGGCTTCAAAGTGATTCCACAGTTTATATATGACTTGGGCTATGTGAACAATGGACTTATGGTGCTACCGCCAGCAGCGTTGTTTATCATTGGTTGCTTTATTTGGTGGCAACGAAGCCGGAACCCCAAACTTATCAATGTGTCTTAACATTTAAACAGATCGTATATGGAACATCTTGCAGGCATATTGGTCAAGTCCATCTTCGTTGAAAATGCCATCTTTGCATTCTTTCTGGGGATGTGTTCTTTTCTGGCTGTGTCCAAATCTATCAAAACGGCATTTGGCTTAGGAATTGCCGTTATTTTTGTGATGGTGCTTACCACGCCAGCCAATTATTTAATCTTGACCTATTTACTCAAAGAAGATGCCCTTGCGTGGATTCATCCCAGTTTGGCGGGTGTGGATCTCACGTTTTTGGCTTTCATTCTTTTTATTTCGGTTATTGCCGGTATGGTACAATTGGTAGAAATGATCATTGAGAAATTCCTGCCCGCGCTGTACAATTCTCTTGGTATTTTCTTGCCACTGATCACCGTAAACTGCTCTATACTCGGGGCGGCGTTGTTTATGCAAGAGCGGGAGTATAATTTTGCCGAAACCACTGTTTTTTCTTTAGGGATGGGCATTGGTTTTTTTCTCGCGATTGTTGCCCTCGCTGCCGTTCGCGAAAAGTTGCGTTATTCCCACATTCCAGACCCGCTCAAAGGGTTGGGCATTGCCATGATCATCACCGGACTCATGGCAATGGCATTCCTAAGTTTTGCCGGTATTCAATTGTAAAATAAAGTCGCTAAAATCATGTTAACGATTCTTGTTGGTAGTATTGCGGTTTTTTTATTGATCATCCTGATTTTGGTCTTCCTGATCTTAACGGCAAAGGAGAAATTGCTCCCAAGTAAAGATATAAAGATTGTAATCAATGGTAAAACGGATGAACCGATTACCGTAAAGCCGGGTGCTTCCTTGTTGACAACCTTGGCCGAGCAAAAGCTCTTTTTGGCATCAGCTTGTGGTGGTGGTGGCACTTGTGCGATGTGTAAGTGTAAGGTGTTATCAGGTGGGGGTGATGTATTGCCCACCGAGACCAATCACCTTAACCGCCGTCAGGTGGCCGAAAAAGAACGCTTGGCATGTCAGGTCAAGGTGAAAGAAGATATGGAGATTGTGATTCCGGATGAGGTTTTTGGGGTCAAAAAATGGGAATGCACCGTTACTTCTAATGACAACGTATCTACCTACATCAAAGAGTTTGTGGTGAAGCTGCCGGAGGGCGAAACACTTGATTTTGATTCCGGTGGCTATATCCAGTTGGATGTTCCGGAATTGGATTTGGACTTCCAAAAAGCCCTTTATAATATTCCAGATCGTTTCCGTGATGATTACGACAAGTACAAGATTTGGGATTTAAAGCTCAAAACAGACGAGCCAATTTTTCGTGCTTATTCTATGGCCAACCATCCCGCAGAAGGTAACGTGATTATGCTCAACATTCGTTTGGCTACTCCGCCTTGGGATCGTGCCAAAAATGGTTGGAAGGACGTGCCGCCGGGGATTTGTTCTTCCTATGTGTTCTCGCGTAAGCCCGGAGACAAAGTAACCATCAGTGGCCCTTACGGAGAGTTTCACATCAAAGACACCGGAAACGAGATGGTTTATATCGGTGGTGGTGCTGGTATGGCTCCGTTGCGTTCGCAAATCTTCCATCTGTTCCATACCCTCAAAACCGGACGGAAAGTTTCTTATTGGTATGGTGCGCGGAGCAAGCGGGAAATCTTCTATGAAGAACACTTCCGAGCCATCGAGAAAGACTTTCCCAACTTTCAATTTAACATCGCTCTCTCCGAGCCGTTGCCAGAGGACAATTGGACAGGTTACGTAGGATTTATTCACCAAGTGGTCTTGGATCAGTATCTTTCCAAACATGAGGCACCCGAAGACATTGAGTATTACCTCTGTGGCCCGCCCATGATGCTCTCTGCAGTAGATAAAATGTTGGACAGCTTAGGCGTTCCGAAGGAAAAGATTGCTTTCGACGACTTTGGTAGCTAACCTATACCAAACCAGCCAAGCCTGTGTAGAGTTTTTTCCGCACAGGCTTTTTTCTTATAAACACCTTCCTATAAGCCATGAAAAACGTTTTCTTATTCTTTTTTTTATTAGGCTTTGCCGCATGTAAACCACAGAATGTGCCCGTAAACGAGTTGGTAGAACTCAGTGGGGAAGCGCAAGGAACCACGTTCTCCATCCGGTATGCCGATGCCGCACAGCGCGATTTTTCTAAGCCTTTAGACAGCCTTTTTACCGCCGTTAACCAAAGTATGTCCACTTGGGACACCACTTCGGTGATTTCAAGAATCAACCGCGATGAACCCAATGTGGTCATAGATCCTATGTTTGAAGCAGTCTTCCGTAAAAGTTTAGAAGTTGCAGAGAACACCGATGGTGCATTTGATGTTTCGGTAGGGCCTTTGGTGCGGGCATGGGGGTTTGGCTTTAAAAAGGGCGAAACCACGATGCGGCCACATAAAGTGGATAGTTTGCGTGCCTTGATTGGTTACAAAGACCTGA
Source organism: Rhodothermia bacterium (assembly GCA_017303715.1). GTDB lineage: Bacteria > Bacteroidota > Rhodothermia > Rhodothermales > UBA2364 > UBA2364. The sequence goes on from JAFLBZ010000012.1 coordinate 71,481, forward strand.
TATTATCCGAGAACAAAACCATCCGGAAACGCTCGAACATGCAAATTGACTTTAATGCCATTGCACAAGGCTATACCGTTGATTTGGTAGGTAGGTTTTTAGAAAATAAAGGGATTCAGAACTATATGGTGGAGTTAGGCGGCGAGGTCTTGACCAAGGGCAAAAAGCCTGATGGAACCCTTTGGCGGATTGGGATTGATAAGCCTACGGAAAATGAAGTGGAGGGTCGCCCTTTGCAGGCCATTGTAAACCTAAGCAACAAGGCCCTTTCCACGTCTGGGAGCTATCGCAAGTTTTACATCCGAGACGGGGTAAAGTACTCGCACACTATTGATCCACAAACCGGATACCCCGTCAAGCACAACCTCTTGAGTGTATCGGTGATTGCCGATGACTGTGCAACTTCGGATGCTTACGCAACGGCCTTTATGGTCATGGGCGTCGAGAAAACGTTGGCATTTATCCAAGGGAAACCCTTAGACGTTTATTTAATCTATGGTGATGAGAAGGGAAAACTTCAGGTGAAAATGTCGGATGGATTTAAAAAATACTTGGTGGAATAAGTCCATTTGGATTTGTTCAGTCCGTAAAAGCTGCATCTGCTAATGGGGAATTTTTTTGTTTGCCGATGCCCAAGGGTTCGCAAGGTTATTAACGTAAACTTTGGGTTTGAGGGGCATCAAACCGAATAATGAATACAAATATTCATTATAATTCTTTTAATAACAATGGCTTAGGTACTGTGTCTTGCCTTGTGTTATCGCTCAGGGTTAAAGCCCTTGGTTTTCGTGCCTACTTCTCCGCCCTGATTGACGGCGTTAAACATAACCCGTTCGTTTTTGATAGTTCACCTCCTCTTGCGTCAAACATTTTCAGGGCCACATGCTTTCGGACTTGAAATTAACCCCATGCTTCAGGGTGGGGTTTGGTGGAACTGTACCCAACGTCAGGCCAATTTTTGGATTATTCTCTCGAACCGATCGGCAATTTTGTCCACATGGAAGTGGGCATCGGCATAAGCACGGGCATTCTGCCCAAGTGTTTTCCGTTGTTCGGGATTGTTGTGTAAGGCTAAAATAGCATCGGCCAAGGCATTCGCATCAGTATTGCCCAAGACAACCCCTGTTTGGTGGCGTTCGGTGATTTTAGCGGCCAGATTCACGGTAGGTACTACGAGAATGGAAGGACGTTGGGCGGCAAAAGCAGACCAAACTTTGGAAGGTACACTAAAAATCCCTGCATCCGGTTCCAAAAGTGTGAGCATCACATCCCCCGTTGCCAAAACGTATGGGAAATCCTCGAAGGGCTGGAAAGGTAAGAGTTGCAAGTTATCAAGTCGCCGTTCTGTCTTAACCCGTCGCAAAACATCCACACTTAGTCCTTCCGAAACGACCAGAAAAACAATGTCCTTATGTTCCATCAAGCGTTGTGCCGCTTCAGCAATCAGCATCGGGTTATGCTTAAGGCCCAGTGTTCCGGCATACAAAACCACAAATTTATCTTGCAATTTTAGTTTTTCGGAAAATGGATTTAGATGCGGTAGAACAGGAATCTGTTCAATCGGTGCCCAGTTTGGGATAACGGATATGTTTTCGTCCCGCACGCCCCAATCCGCTATAATGTCCTGAAAATCCTCGGCAATGACCACCACGTGCTGTGAACGTCGGAGCATCGCGGCTTCGATTCGTCCATAATGCCAGCCAATGATCGAACCTACGGGGCCTAATTTGTCGGATAAAATGCTTTTCGTTGCAATACTGATGATGTCTTGTAGCCAAAATACAAACGGAACATCATGATGATTGGCCCAACTTAGAAGTTTTTTTTGTGCCTCAATTGGTGTATTGGACGATAGGATAAGGTTTGGTTGGATGTCATCGCATAGCTTTCTTATGACATCGCCATACGCAGCCTCCTGGAATCTTCTACGAATCAGGTTTCCTTTTTGTACTGGAGGCGTGCCCTCGCCAAGATTAACCACGTTCAAACCCGGAATGTCGCTTGAAAGTGTACCACGTGGGCTTTCAACGGCAGATGTATAGGCATGTGTAACCGGATAACCACGCTTTGCTAATGCACGGCTAAGGTCTATTGGGAAAGCATGTCCGGGATAATCGTGGACAAGGATGTGTGGGCGGGAGGCTGTCATGTAATTTCAAAAATCAACGAACCGTTCTTCCAATGCTTATTTTTGCTAAACTGGTTCGGCATAAAGTGATAACCTGATTAATAATATAGCGCATGAAAATCATTGCAGACGAAAATATCCCGCTTTTATACCAATTCTTCGGAGAGTTGGGGGAGGTCGTTTTGCTTCCGGGAAAAGCCATAACTGCGGATGTGGTACACGATGCAGATGCTCTTTTGGTTCGGAGCGTTACAAAAGTAGATGCCGACCTCCTACAAAAAAGTGCCGTAAAGTTTGTAGCAACAGCAACTGCCGGAACCGATCATGTAGATTTGGAATGGCTACGAGAACGGAAGATTGGCTTTGCTCACGCTCCCGGTTCCAATGCCGAATCGGTGGTAGAATATGTTTTGGGGGCTTTATTACACCTCTGCATCTTTCATGAAACAGAACTTCGGGGCAAAACAGTGGGTGTTATAGGGATTGGGGAGATCGGAAAGCGGCTGGTTCCTCGCTTGGAAGCAATGGGATGTATCGTCCTCCAAAACGATCCACCCCGTGCGTTGACAGAGGCCGGAAATTGGACGAATCTCGAAGACCTGCTGCAACAGTCCGACGTGGTCACTTTTCATGTCCCTATGGTTAAACAAGGGCTTTTTCCAACCCATTATATATTGAACTGCCAAAACTTTCATCTGTTAAAAAAGGGTGCATGGCTTCTTCAGGTGTCGAGAGGCGGTGTTGTTGAAGAGGCGGCGCTAAAAACAGCCGCCGCACAAGGCCAAATTGGTGCTTTTGTGCTAGATGTGTGGGAAAATGAGCCACTCTTCGACCCCGATTTGGCGACGATGGCTAACCTTGCAACACCACACATTGCAGGATATTCATACGACGGAAAGGTAAATGGCACCAAAATGATTTATCAGGCTTTTTTGTCATTTTTCAAAATCCCACACGTCTCAATGATGATTCCTACCATCCTTGCCGCAGAAAATTTTACCCACGACCTTCCAATAAGGGGATTTACTGAAATCCAGTATTTACAAATGTTAACACAAAAAATGTATCCTATTTTAGAGGATGATAAGCGCTTTCGGGAATTGTTAGGGATGCAGCCCGAACAAAGATCATCTGCATTTCATAAATTACGCAAGAACTACCCCGTCCGGTATGCTTTTAGCCATTATACCCTCGCCACCACAACGCCAGTCCTTTGGCAGAACGCCATAGCAAAAGGTTTGTGCGTGAGAACACCGGACCTGCCCACCTAAAATTCAAAAACTTATACCCCCCTATGGGCATTTTGTAATAAACGAAAGCCATACTTTTGACCTCTAAAGCTGAGAACACGAACATTGCGCATTTCTTTTCGCCAATTTCGGCATGAAATTTTCAGTTAATCCAAGAACAAAGCATGTGCATTCGTTTGTCTCATTCGGAATACCCACCCCGTTCTATGCTATGAAAAAACATATTTTTACCACATTACTTTGGGTTTTGGGACTATGGCTTATAGAGGCCAGATCGGTACAAGCACAGACCCACTTTACGGGCTGCAAGTCTAACCTGCGCCAAGTTTCGGTTTTGGTCTCCTCCAGTGCCCAATTAGGTGTAAATGGAGCCGGGCTACCGGCAGGGAGCGAAATTGCAGTTTTTACACCAAACGGCGTTTGTGCGGGTGTGGGTGTATGGCAGAATGACCCGACTTCGCTGCTGGAAATCATGGTCTCGGAAGATGCGGACAAATCCGCCACGCCCACGCAAGATGGGATGATCAACGGGGATCTCATGCGGTTCCGAATTTGGGACAAAGCCACCAATGTGGAGTACCCAGAGTCGGCGGTGAAGGCCACTTTTTCTTCCGATCCATCCGGCAATGCAACCTTTAAATACACCTTAGCGCCCTATTTTCTCTCGGCATTGATCGTGATGGAAAATGGTTCCACTTTGGCTTTTTCGAGTACGCCCATTACGGCCTCGACGGAAGGCAGTGCCTATGCTTATGACATCAACACAAGTGGGACATCGGGTACAACACGCACCGTTACCGCCCCTACGCTTCCGGCGTGGCTGACGTTTACCGCAACAGGTAATGGAACCGGAAGACTAACGGGCAATCCTTCGGATGCGCAGGAAGGAAGTCATAACGTCGTTTTGCGGGTCTCTGATGGCTCCACCAGTAAGGAACAAGCCTTTACGATTGTCGTTGCCAATGCTGCGCCCGTTATTTCGTCGCTTACGGGTACGTTTTCCGGTGTTGCGGGTGTGAACCTCTCCTTTTCTGTAAGTGCCACCGACCCCGGTAATGATGCGCTTTCCTATTCTTGGAATCCGGGTGATGGCTCTGGTGCCAGAACGGGTAATGCAAATTTCTCACATTCGTATGCTGCCTCTGGAAAGTACAACCTAAGTGTTACCGTGACGGATGGCGATGGCGGCAGTACAACGCGCACGCAGGAAGTGACCATTGGCAATACCAATTCACCACCGGTGTTTACGAGCAATGCCCCGTTAACCATACAAGAAGGCTCCCCCTATTCCTATTCCATTACCACCAACGACGGCGATAGCGATCCGAGAATAATCACCGCAATCACCAAGCCCGTTTGGCTTACCCTAACCGATAATGGCAACGGAACCGCTACGCTTTCCGGTACACCAAACGGAACCCAAACTGGTGCCGCGAATGTTACACTGCGTGTGCAAGACAACAAAGGCGGAAGTGCCGAGCAATCTTTTACGATTACGGTAAACAATACCGCACCGGTCATCACCAACCTAACGGGCGACTTTACCGGAACCGTTGGTGTAACGATGTCCTTTGCTGGAACAGCCACCGATGCCGGAAATGACCCTTTGGGCTATACGTGGGATTTTGGGGACGGTTCGCCCACGCAAAGTGGATCGCCCCTAACCAATGTCTCTAAAGCCTATACCACTTCTGGCGTTTTTGTGTTAAAACTGACCGTAACCGATGGCAAAGGCGGAACAACTACTCGGACGCAAAACATCACCATAAGCGGCGGTAGCAATAGCGCTCCACGCTTCACCAGTTCGCCTATACTTGCTGCAACCGAAGGTAGCAACTACATTTACACCATCTCCGCCACCGACCCCGACACAGGTGCAGCCCTAACCATTACCGCCATCACCAAACCCGCATGGCTTACACTGACCGCTACGGGAAATGGAACTTCAACCCTCACCGGTTTGCCCTTAGACCTGAACGAAGGCCCCAATGCTGTGGTCTTGCAGGTCTCCGACGGAACGGCAACAGACCGCCAAGCGTTTGAGGTCAATGTTCAAAATGCACCACCTGTGATTTTGGCCTTTACCGGAAACTTCTCTGGTACTGCCGGACAGTCCTTAAGTTTTGTGGGAACCGCAAACGACCCTGGCAACGACGCCCTTACGTATCGGTGGGATTGGGGCGATGGGACACCCGCACAGCAAGCCATTGACCTGAAAAATGTCTCGCATGTCTGGACGGTAGGAGGGACTTATACCTTACGCCTCACCGTCACAGATGCCGACGGCGCTACCGCCACCGATACCCGAACCGTAACCATTGGAACCGTTAATGCGCCGCCCGTCTTCTCCAGCACGCCTACAACCTCGGTGAATGAGGGTAATGCGTATGTCTATAACATAACCACAACAGATGGGAACAATGATGCCCGTACCATTACCGCCAATCAGAAACCAAGTTGGATGACCTTCCGTGACAATGGCGATGGAACAGCTACGCTTACGGGAAATCCCTTAGACCCTGAAGAAGGACGTTATCCTGTAGTGCTAACGGTCGCAGATGGCAAAGGAGGTTCTACTGAACAACGCTTTGAAGTATCCGTTTTGAACATGGCTCCCGTCATTACGTCTTTCACCGGAACGTTTTCTGGCGATGTGGGGGTCTTGCTATCCTTCAAAGGTGCAGCGACAGACGCGGGGAAAGATGAATTGACCTATGCTTGGAATTGGGGAGATGGAACCGCCTCCTCGGCAGGTATAGACCTTACGGATGCCGGACACCGCTATAACAATCCCGGCAGCTATACCTTAACCCTCACCGTTACCGATCCCGACGGTGGACGTGCCATCGAAACGCGCACCGTGGTGGTGGGCATTAGCAATGCACCTACTTTTACCTCCACGCCCATTACAACAGCCACCGAGGGTACGCTTTATACCTATTTGATCACCACAACAGGCGGGAATGGGAATCCGCGCAACATTACAGCAACTTCTAAACCCGCGTGGCTTAACCTATCGGCAACAGGCAATGGAACCGCAACCTTAAGCGGAACACCCATGGATGCCAACGAAGGCACAAACAACATCACCCTCGAACTAACCGATGGCAGTAAAACCACCAAACAAGTTTTTGCGATTAATGTGCTGAATGCAGCGCCAGTGATTGCAAACATTACAGGCGACTTTACGGGACAATCTGGAAAAGAGCTGTCCTACACCGCAGTAGCCACCGATCCAGGTAATGATGCCGTTACCTATGCGTGGAACTTTGGCGACGGGACGCCTACCGGACAAGGCAGCTCGGTGAAGCATACGTATAGTGCGCCCGGTACTTATACCTTGGTTTTAACCGTGACCGACATAGACAACTCGGCTGTTACCGCCATTCGGACGGTTATTGTTGAAGCCGTTTCTCAAAAAGCAGACCTTTCGCTTGCAAAAACCATTACCAATGCCCAACCAACACCCGGAACTACCCTGTCTTATACCGTTACCGTGACGAACAATGGGCCTAATGCTGCAACGGGTGTACAGGTTCAGGACATTCTACCCAATGGTATTACCTATATTTTACATACTGCCGGACAAACGTATAACAAAGAAAATGGCATTTGGTACGTGGGAGGACTTGCCGTCGGTGCATCGGCGGCGCTCACGCTCACAGTCTCCGTCAATACAAATGTTGTAGATGGCCAAGTAATTACCAATGTGGCCAGTATCTTTAAGAGCGACCAAACGGATGGCAATGTGGCCAACAATACCGCAAGTGCCCAATTAAGCACCCGAATTTTGCAGCAAGATGTGGATGTTGTTTTGAGCGCCACCATTTCCGCAGGGAATGTGAAGCCAGGGGACTCGGTGACGCAGACCTTTAATGTGCAGAACAACGGGCCCGGCACAGCACAAAACTTGGCCTTGAACATAAACCTCCCGCCAGAGGTGCAATACAAAGGCTTAGGAACCCTCTCGGCTGGTTGGTCTTTGGTCTCGCAACCCGGGATTGGGACGTATGGCGGAACCGTCCAATTGGCGGCGGTGTCTTTGGGAGCCGGAACGCCTGCTTCCCTCCAAATCACCGTTGGTATTTCGCCCAATGCTTCCGCCAATACCATATTAAGCATTTCCTCCGGTGTGTCTTTGGCAAACAATGACAATAACCCGATCAACAATACCAACGTTACAACCATAAAAGTTGGTAGCGTCCAACTGCCTTGTAACCTGTTAATGTCGCAGGTGAACAACAATGCCATTCCACGCCAAAACGAGCGGGTGGACTTTACCTTGGTGATTACGAACAGCAGTTTGGGCACACAAACAGGGGTGAGGGTGTTTAATAAATTGCCCAATGGCCTCGCATTTGTTTCTACACCCACCATCTCGGTTGGGGCATACAACCCAACAACGGGCGAGTGGAGTATTGGCACATTGGCGGCAGGTGCTACGGCCACATTGGTCATCCGCTCACAAGTCGTAACAGCGGCCAAAGAGCCTATTGTCTTGACGGCAACCGCCACGACAAGCGAAAGTTGCAGTGTACAAGCCACGTCCTCCATTGCCGCAAACGAGACCTCCAGTGGTGAGAATGGTGGGGTGGAATCTTCCGGAACACAATCTCATGCGCTCTCCATAAGTGATTTTGAGGAACGCCTGCGCCGTATTTCCACTTCGCCCATCGAGATTGCTGGAACTTGGCTCAACAACGATTGGCAACCATTTGCCCAACCGGTAATTAATCTCGCAGAAATGGCCAACTTGACCGAAGTTCAAACCGCTGCGGGAACAAGCGTTCTACAGCCTTATGTACCTACGGTTGGGCCAGAAAATACATTCGGTAAGATTGTATCGCCCACTTGGTTGGCACAACAAGGCGTAACCAATGCCCGCGAAATTTACAGTTTGGATTATCTGACGAGCAATTCACTCCGTTTTGGATCGGTTCTTGCGATAGACTCTGGAACTCAACTCTACGACCATACGAAATATGTTTGCGACCGCCTCGGCGGGGCCTTTTTGTCGGAAGTACAGATGATCACCATCGAGAATCGCCCCTTTGTTTTGGGTAAACTAAGCCAACCTGATGGCAAAGTGGATTATGCGATCTCGTTCGTGGCATATGAAACCACAGCAGGCGCAACCATAGATAGCCGCTTTACACGCATGGAATATGTTATTCCGGCTGGAACAACCCGTGTATTGAATTTCCAAGTTTGGGCGGCCTCTATTCCGGCAGCCACGGCTTTAGCCAAAACCATCTTGGGCAACATCACGTCCCAAAGAAGAAATATTACGTATCTGAACGTCACCAACCGCGTTCCGGAGGTCTATATTCAATCGGCAACCTACAAAAATGGCCAAATTGCGCTCAATATTGCAAATACCGCAGGCGCAAGCAGTGTGACGCTCAGCATGGCGTATCGCGACCTTGAGACAAAGTCGGTTCAACAATGGGCAACACGTTCCTTTACCCTTTCTTTGAATCCGGGCTTAGAGACACAAACCCTTACCGTACCAAGTGGTTCATTCTATGATGCTTCTATTGCCATCGCCCCAAATGCTGGTGCGGGTAGAGACGAACTTTACCTTTCCGATGGGCAATGGAGCTACTACCATCCACTAAATGCGGGACAAACCTACTCTATTAGTCCACAGCCCTCTTATAGTCCACAAGCGGGAACGCTGGTCTTGGAGCGCCCAGCCACGCTTTCGGGATATACCCCCGGAACAGCAACGAACGATTGGGTTAGTCTTTTTCGCTATACCAAGGCAGGCCGCCAAGCGTTGGACATTGCCAGAAGCCAGTACAAAACCTTTACGTTTACAGCATCTGGAACGGGCAACTTCCAAGTTGAGTTCTTCAAGGCCGGAATGCGCAACGACTGGGATCAATTCCGGACGGGCATCCTGACGTTATCAGGAACGCCCCGCACGTTTACGGTAGAACTTTCCAAACTGACCCGAAGTGGCGGTGGGGTCTTTTCCGGTAATGATGTGGAAATGATTGTTTTCCGGATGCTCGGAAATGGCATTCAACCTACTGCCTACGCCATTAATGTAAAGGATTTGCAGTTTAATGGTGCATCCGTTCCGATAGAAGAAGAGGTCGAGCTACCAACGGCGATTACCTTAGAACAAAACTATCCAAATCCTTTTAATCCAGCCACACAGATCCGTTTTGCCACCGAGAAGGCACAAAACATCACCCTTAAGGTCTATAACCTTTTAGGACAAGAAGTGGCAACCTTGGTAAATGGTAAAGTTGCGGCAGGTGAGCATCAAATTACCTTTAGTGCAAACGACTTGGCAAGCGGGGTATATGTGTATCGCTTACAAGCCGGAGACCGCCTGATCTCACGCAAGATGCTTCTCCTAAAATAGCGTAGTAAACTTTAGCCCGTATTCTCCCCCCGATGTCTTTAGAGGTCGGGGGATTTTTTTATCTAATTTGGTTATTTTTTTTCGCCAATCAACAAAACTTCCTTTCTTAGACCTTAGATTACCAGTCTAACAATCCCAAAAACGTGTCCGATTTATTTGCCGAAGCCGTCGAACAACGCCAAGCCCGACAGGCTCCCTTAGCCGATAGAATGCGTCCACAAACCCTTGACGAGTTTGTAGGACAAGACCATATCTTAGGACAGGGTAAATTATTGCGACGTGCCATAGAAGCAGATCGCATCCAGTCGCTTATTTTTTATGGTCCACCCGGAACCGGAAAAACGACCTTAGCCCGCATTATCGCCAATAGTACCTCGGCACATTTTACGGCTATCAATGCCGTCTTGGCAGGTGTGAAGGACATTCGGGAAGCCATAGAAGCCGCAAAAGACCGCCAGAAATACCACCAACAACGCACCATCCTATTTGTGGACGAAGTGCATCGGTTCAATAAATCACAACAGGACGCCCTATTGCCCCATGTGGAAAATGGAACCGTAGTTTTAATTGGAGCAACCACCGAGAATCCATATTTCGAGGTGAACAAAGCCCTCGTCAGCCGATCCCGTATCTTTGAACTCCAGCCCTTACAAAACAAAGACTTAAATCGGGTTTTAGCCCAAACGTTCACCAACTCGGAACGGGGTTATGGACAAAAAAAGGTGCGGATAGACGAGGACGCAGCCGATCACTTGGTGGATACCGCCAATGGAGATGCCCGGAGTTTACTCAATGCCTTAGAATTGGCTGTAGAGACCACACCCATCGAGGAAAACGGGGAAATACACATAAATAGGGCTGTCGCGGAAGAAAGCATCCAAAAACGGGCCGTACTTTACGATAAAGAAGGCGATGCTCACTTCGATATTGCCTCGGCTTTCATCAAATCGCTACGGGGAAGCGATCCCGACGCCGCGCTGTATTGGATGGCAAGAATGGTCTATGCGGGAGAAGACCCGCGCTTTATCTTTAGAAGAATGTTGATTTTCGCCGCAGAAGATGTCGGCTTGGCAGATCCAAACGCCCTCCGAATGGCCGTTACTGCCGCCCAAGCATTTGAGTATGTCGGTATGCCCGAAGGACGATTCCACTTGGCCGAGTGTTGCTTATACCTTGCCACTGCACCCAAAAGCAATTCCACAATGGCCTTTTTCGAGGCATTGGCGGGTGTGGAAAAAGAACGGAGTGGCGATGTGCCAAACCACCTGAAAGATGCCAGCCGTGATGCTCAGGGATTGGGGCACGGAAAAGGCTACCTTTATCCACATGCTTTTCGGGATCATTTCGTCCCTCAACAATATTTACCAGATGGGCTACAGGGAACGTACTACTACAAACCGCAAGACCAAGGCTACGAAAAACGCATTGGTGAACGCTTGGCATATTGGCGATCTATCACCGAAAAATGATCGAAACAAACTTTTCCTTATTTTTTAATGCTTTATAAACGTAGATGACCTCTATTCATTTTATCTTGCTCCTTTCTACGGGACTGATCGGTGGCTTTTTGGGCGGCTTGCTTGGCTTAGGCGGTGGTGTTGTTTTTGCCCCCGTGCTGCTATTCTATTTCCAGCAAATAGGCGTTCCTGATGCTGCACTACTGCCATTGACCATCGGAACCAGTTTGTGTGCCGTCCTCATTACCATGTTTTCGACCACCTACGCCCAACACCGCAAAGGCGCACTACGGATACAAGTCGCTTTGTTCTCTGGGACGGTAAGTGCCAGTATTGCCTTAATCGCCACTATAGCAATCTCTACCCAGTCTTGGTATGATAAGCGCTATTTTCAACTATTTTTTGGGGCCATGCTACTGCTGGTGACCTGGCGAATGGTGATGTATAAGCCCATAGTTGGAGGTGCCGACGTAGAAAGGACGGATCAGAAAAGCATTTTGATGGCCATTGGCGGGATTTCTGGCTTTGTCTCCGCACTCACGGGCGTAGGTGGTGGAACCATTTTAGTGCCCGCTTATCATCGCTTTCTAAACATGCAAATGACGGTCGCAACCGCAACATCCTCCGGAACCATTCTGATGACCTCTGCAACCGCTATTTTGGGCTATCTGTATCAAGGCTGGGGGAAGCACATCTTGCCGTTCTCTTTTGGATATGTAGATGGTTTAGCGGCTGTTTTACTCGCTTTTCCCGCCATCCTAAGTGCGCAATGGGGAGTTGGGGCGGCACATAAAATCAATACTTTATGGCTAAAACGGATTTTTGCGGCTTTTGCGTTGTTTATTTCGCTCCGCATGATCTATAATGCTTTGTTTGACCTATAAGTTGACCCAAATTTTTTAAGCCCAGCCCTCACCCGCCACATGACCAAGCCAATACCGAACCTGATCTATCCAGACATCTTTACGTCGCTCCCAAGCCTAAAAGCAGGATTCTCTACTCGCTTAGGTGGCCATAGCTCCGGTGATTTCCAAAGCCTCAATTTGGGAATCAATACCGCCGATAACCCCGATACGGTGGCGGCAAATCACCACCTATTGGCAAAGGCGTTAGACTTCGATCCTAACCAATTGGTGCTGATGCGGCAAATTCACAGCGGAATCGTCCAAAACATTACCAAAGCTGGAATTTATCCGAATATAGACGGCGTTGTGACCGCTGTTTCTGGCTTATTGCTGATGGTAGGGGTGGCCGATTGTGCTGCGGTCTTATTAGCGGATCCTGAAGCTCGTGTTATCGGAGCCTGTCATTCCGGTTGGAAGGGAACCGTTGCCAATATCACCGCCGAGACCATCCGACAAATGCAAGCATTGGGTGCAAATCCACAAAACATGCGGGTATGGGTGAGTCCTTGTATTTCCACGGCTAATTTTGAGGTAGGCGAGGAAGTGGCAACGCATTTTGATCCCGCCTTTGTCCATCGTTCCCCAAACTGGCCCAAACCCCATGTGGACCTCAAGGGATGCATCATACACCAAGCACAAAAGGCGGGCATCCCTCAAAACCAGATCGAGGCAGACCCATCTTGTACCGTTCTGGAGGTACACCGCTTCTTCTCGTATCGTGCAGAAAACGGAAAAACGGGACGTTTAATGGGTTTTATTGGCTTAATGTGAGGTATATGGATAAGCATCCGATGCAAGACCGTGATCATGAGGGCAAGATTGAGAAGAGAGAATATTGCTAAGTTGATTCATGCAAAAAATGAAGAAGCAGATGCCTTACTTTGGTTGTCTATAACGAATCCCACAATCGGCTTTCGCCTTGACTTGTAAGATTTATGATGGGGACATAGCGCCATCGAGATGACATATTGCTATTCGTTGAATAACAAGAGCCTAAAACCCATAAATCACATTGCTAAAGGGACAAAAAAAGCCCGGAAAATTATCTCCGGGCCATAAACAAAAACGTGCTGTTCTGACAAACCTATTTAGAGAGCGAGATGCCCACCATTGGGAGGAAAAAATCCTCGGTGGAGGGGTTGGCAACCAGTTTCAAGATAACGGTTGCTGGAAGAGGGCCTAATTTAACCTCTTTAGAAAGATTGAGTCCCAACTCCGTGAGACCCGCTTTATCGGTTCCATAGTAAGCACTCTTGCCGAAAGTACCACCGCCCACAATCTCAAACGTCAGGTTGTTGCGGGTAATGGGGTATTTTACTTGGAGGTAATTGGATTTGTCGTCATCGCCGGAGACATTCAAGTTGCCATTAATGCTTAGTGGAAAGTTCTCTGGTCCACTCCATGTTGCGTTCAATTCGATGGTTTGGTAGGTGTCGTCATCGGCAAAAACGAAATAATCCGTTGCACCAACAGCCAAAGACCCTGCATTGCCTAAGCCTAATTCATAGGCGGCAATCAAATCAATTTCTTTGGCAGGGCCAGCGGTCACACCTGCTGGTACGTTGTAGGCCAATTTGTCTAAAGTATAGTTGCCCCATGCACTTATGGATAGCTTGCCAAGACCTACCGAAATACCGGGCTGGATGCTGGGGCCATAGCCCAACATACCACTCCGCCAGTGATATTGGCTGTAAAGGTCAAGTGTAGCACCCACTTCTACTTGGGCAAAGGCACTTGGAACCGCTATGGCTAAAACGAGGAAGAGGGTAGAAAGTCTTTTTTTCATGATTGTAGGATTTTGTTGGTTAGTGTGTTTGGTTGTGAGGAAATTTAAGGCATTGGCTTAAATTTTTAAATAAACAATAATGTTTTTATTAACTTATTTAAATTAAATATATATTAAATCATTATTTTCTTCAAAAGTGGTTGATAAGTGTCCACTCTTCTGTCTCTTAGGAAATGGAGTAATTCACGGGCTTCCCGTATTTTGACCAAGGGGCAATCTGCATACAGGATGGTTTCTTCGGTGCTTGCTTGAGCCAAAAGGTCGCCAAACGGATCACTTACGAAACTCTTCCCATAGAACGTCATGTCGTCCTCGGTTCCTACACGGTTTACAGCAGCAATAAATACACCATTCGTAATTCCGTGAGACCGGATCGCCATATGCCAAGCCGCATCGGAGGAGTAATCGGGGCGGTCTGGTTCCGAACCAATGGCCGAGGGATAAAAGATTATCTCGGCCCCTTGTAGTGCGAAAATTCTGGCCACTTCAGGGAACCATTCGTCCCAACAAATACCAACGGCAATGCGCCCAAATCGGGTTTGGAACACAGGATAGCCCAAATCACCCGGTGTAAAGTAATACTTTTCCAAGTACTGCGGGCCATCAGGAATATGCGTTTTCCGGTACTTGCCGAGGTCGCGCCCATCGGCATCGAACACGATAACGGTGTTAAAATATATGCCGGGCATTGCTTCCTCGTAAATCGGGACGATGATCACCACGCCCAATGCTGCCGCCAGTTCCGAGAGCGAAGAAGTGGTCGGGTTGGGCAGAGGTTGTGCGTACTGGTAGCCGCTCACGTCCACCCGTTGTGGGAAATAAACGGCATTATAGAGTTCTTGCAGGCAAATAATTTGCGCCCCATTGGTGGCTGCTTCCCGTATTTTTTCGGCGGTCTTGGCCTCATTGGCTGCCACGTCTGGGCTACATGCCAATTGCAATAGGGCAATTTTTACCGTCTTACTTTGGTGCATACTAATCTTTAGGGTTTGATTATTTGGAGGCGGGTTCTTGCTTGGTAATGCAGTGTATCCCACCGCCACCAAAGTTAATGGCAAGGGCATCTATTTGGATTACTTTACGTCCCGGAAAAAGACTTTCTAACTGCTTTTTAGATTGTTCGTCCCGCTGTTTTAAGACAGGATCCATTCCGGTGCGATAAAACTTTTGGGCAATAATAAGGCCATTGGTAATCAGGAAATTCAGGTAGCTGGATGCTGCAACGGTGGCCACTTGCTTACCGACCGGAAACGGAATGCCCGTTTTTTGGTAATCCATGGTAGCAATATAGTCATAGGTTCCGTCTCCGGGCTTTTGCATCCGTATAATGGAACGCGGCATTGGCATCCGAACGATTTTGAACGGTTTTCCGTCTTGATCGGTCGCATTTTTCAAGATTTCTAAGTTTTCGTCTATGCGTTTTTTGTTCTCTACGGCAATCGGATCGTCTAAATCACTTGGATCTACCTCGGCAACGGCAATGGTTTGGGCATCAATGAACCGTACATGCTCATCAATGTGGCCATTGGTGGTGACAACCGTATAGACCTTTTGGCCATTAGGTCCGGTTATGGGGCCGTTAAAGGTGTGTTCGTCTTCCAGAACCCCTTTTTTTAGCCAAATGACTTTCTTGAGGTTGTATTTTTTCTTGTAGATGGCCGCCATTTGGTCTAAGGTAAGGTTCGGATTTCGGCTTTGGTCAGATTGCGCGACGACCAGCATTACGCCTTTCCCGTTAAATTCGTGGTTTCCTCCTTCCGATATCATTCCGGTAGAAACAAGTGGCAAGCCCTCCATCTTCGCAATGCGTTCATCCACCGTTTCATCTAATTCAGCAAAGACATCGGTTGTATCAGGGATGTAGCCCCATGTGTTGAAGTTCATATCCACCATTTTTTTGCCGCCTTTCCCATCCACCAAATAGGAAGGCCCCATATCACGCACCCAAAACTCTTGATAATCCATTTTAATGACCTTGATTTTGCCATTGGTAAAGACTGCGGCAGGGAGTTTAGGTTTTATCACGTTCAGTGCAGAGTCATTTTTGACGATCAATTTTACAGGGGTTGTCTCGATAATGGCTCGAATAATTTGTGCGATAACCTCTTCATTGTTTTCATCTGCAAGGTGTTGCACATTGTTCAAGGCCATCCAAACGGCGTCCTGTGGCTCAAATTCACCCGGCATTCTCCATCGAGCTTCCGAGATTGGGGCTTTTTCCGACGATGTGGTGGGTTGTTGGCAAGCGGTAAAGAAAAAACTTGCAAAAATTATCAAAAAAAGAATACGCATGAATATTATTGATTAAGGTTTTGTGAAGACCTTTTTGTTTTGTTTTGAGTAGAATTAGGCCGGTCGCTTGGTGGGTGAGCTATAACCAATTTAAGTTGTTTTAATATAACCAAGAAAATATGAATGAAAAATATTGAATTTTAAACCATTCTTCTTTACATTTAAGCAATAGAAGCCCACCATTTTTTAAAAATCACAAATTACCATCATGTTTAAACAGTATATCGGCGGCCAATGGTGCGAAGCCGTAGAAGGCGGGGAATGGTCGGTAGTGAATCCGGCAGACGAATCGGTGATCATGCAAGTCCCCTTTGGTGGAGCAGCGGATGCAGTTGTAGCACTTCGTGCGGCAGAGGATGCTTTGCCGGGTTGGAAGGCCATGAACCCCTATGATCGGGCGGTGATTTTAAAACGTGCCGCCCAAATTATGCGGGATCGTGCGTATGACTTTGGCGAGCAAACGGTTTTGGAATCGGGCAAACCGCTCATAGAAGCTGCTGGTGAATGGATGGTGGCCGGAAATTTATTTGAATGGTTTGCCGAAGAAGGCAAACGCTCCTATGGCCAGATTATTCCCGCTGCCCGTAATGGTAAACGCCAACATGTGATCTATCAACCCATTGGTGTGGTAGGAATTATTACTGCTTGGAACTTCCCCGCATACAATACGGCAAGGGTGTGGGCTGCAGCACTTGCGGCAGGCTGTACTTTTGTGGCCAAACCATCCGAATTTACGCCGATGACGGCACATTTGATGATGGCAGCCTTGGCGGAGGCTGGGCTTCCGGCAGGTTGTGGGAACCTAATCATTGGGGATGCGCCAGCAATTGGGGAGGTGTTTTTGAATCATACCGCTTGCCGGAAAATCCACTTTGTGGGGAGTACACGGGTAGGGCGTTTGCTGATGGACGGGGCTTCGAGAACGCATACCAAGCTCTCGTTGGAGTTGGGCGGAAATGCGCCGGTGCTCATCTTCCCAGATGTGGAGGTGGAGAAAATCGCGCCGTCGGCAGTCTCGGCCAAGTTTCGGAATTGTGGCCAAGTCTGTATTTCACCACAACGCTTTTTGGTGCATGAATCCATCTATGATCGCTTTGTAGAAATTGCCACCGAGCGGACGGCGGCGCTGAAGTGGGGCAGTGGCTTAGAGGCGAGCAGCAACGTCGGTCCACTCATCAATGCACGGCAACGATCTCATGTGGATGATTTGGTGAAGCGTGCTATTGCACATGGTGCGCGTTTAATGTGTGGCGGAGGTGTCCCATCATCTCCCGAAAAAGGATATTTTTACCAACCCACCGTTCTGGCAGATGTTACGCCAGATAACCCCATTTTTAATGAAGAACTTTTTGGGCCAGTAATGCCCATAACCCCATTCCGAACAACCGAAGAAGCCATTGCCCTTGCGAACCAAACCGAATATGGCCTTTCCGCCTATATCTGGACGCAAAGCCTAAGCAATGCTATGACGGTGGCCGAGTCCATCGAATTTGGCATTGTTGGGGTTAATGAATGGGCACCACAATCGGTAGAAGCACCTTTTGGCGGGTGGAAAGCCAGTGGTATCGGTGCGGAATGTGGTCAAGACGGACTCCACGAATACCTTGAACAAAAACTAATTTCTTACGCCTTATGAAACTCCTTACCCCATTCCCACATCGGAAAACATCCCTGCTTGGAACACCAGTTCCGCAAACACCTTTCGCCCGTTTTTTAATGGGAGCTGTTCTGGTCTTGGTTGCACTCATCCCAATTGCCGTCTTTGCACAAGAAGCCGCCGAAGATGCCGAAGCAGTAAAACAATACTTTGGATGGCTTTCTTTAATACCGCCGATTGTGGTGGTGGCAGCGGCTGTTCTTATGAAGCGGTCTTTTGAACCCTTGGTGATTGGGTGTTTGGTTGGCTTTGTGATGACAGATGGCCTTAGTGGGTTCTTCAGTAAATCGGTTGACACCACAATGGCAGTACTGATGGACGAGTCTTCACAGTGGGTGATTTTGGTCTGTGGTTTATACGGTTCATTGATTTTCTTGCTCATGATTTCTGGCTCGGCCTTGGCCTTGGGCGAAAAACTGAAAGAACGTGCCAAAACCCCGCGTAGTGCCCTCTTGGTGACGTGGTTTATGGGAATCTTCTTGTTCTTGGATGATTATCTGAATGCGCTTACCGCAGGTGTTACCATGCGGAAAGTGACCGACTCGCACCGGATTTCCCGCGAGATGTTGGCTTTTGTGGTGTCTTCTATGGCTGTTACCGCCTCCGTATTGATCCCAATGTCCACATGGCAGGCGTATGTTGGTGAATTGCTGGTTTCTTCAAACCTTGTAAGCGAAGACAATGCATGGCAAGGATTTGTATGGACGATCCCTTACAATGTATATGCTTGGGTCAGTTTATTCTTGGCTCCACTTGTCATTTTTAAGGTTTTGCCGATGTTTCCGGGATTGACCAAGGCAGAGACTCGTGCACAAACTACGGGACAATTGGTTCCAAGTGGCTCCGAGCACATGGTGGCCGAGATGCCGCTCTCGGAAACCGCACACAAAGCGCAATGGTTTGATTTCTTAGTGCCCGTTCTGGTACTCATTGGTGCTACCTTCTGGATGGAAATTGACGCCCTTAAGGGGATTTTTGTCGCTATCGTGTTTACCATTATGTATTACTGGGGGCGTGGATTGGCAACCTTTAACCAACTTTCGGACGGGATCTGGGAAGGCTTTAAGAGCATGGTTTTTGCACTGGGCATTCTGATGCTCTCCTATATCCTAAAAAAACTGGGCGATGACATGGGCCTCACCGAGTTTGTTGTGGACAGTATTAAGGATGTCAACAAGGGCTTTTTACCGCTTTTGGTCTTTGTAAGCCTTGGTGCAATTTCTTTTGCAACCGGAAATAACTGGGGCATGTATGCCATTGCAATCCCGCTCATGGTTCCGGTGGCCGCAGCAACAGGTCTTAATCCATACCTCTTGATTGGGGCTATCATTGCTGCTGGCGTGTTTGGAGCACACGGTTGTTATTATTCTGATGCACGGGTCTTGGTCTCGGCAGCAACGGAGGTGGATAACGTCCATCATGGCCAAACGCAATTACCATTGGTTATGATTACCTTTGTTGTATCCTGTTTGATTTACCTTGCTTTGGGCTTTATGGCCTAAACGCATTATCCAAGAGCTTAAAGGGCTGTGAAGACAGCCCTTTTTTACGGAAACACATGATTTACGCAACACTGTCTTCCGGTTTGGTGGTTCGTGAAGCCCACGCCGGAGATGCCGCAGACATGGAGGCCGTACAACGGGCCTGTTATCCTACCCTCTCGGAGGCAGAAATCATTACCGCAGACCACTTTGCCAACCATATCCATTTGTTTCCAGAAGGCCAAGTGGTTATCGAAGACAAGGGGCGGGTAATTGCCTCGGCCTCGGCGATTCGATATCACTATGCCGACCACCATCACACCTTTCTCGATATTTCGGATAACCTGTGGTTTGGTACGCATGAGCCAGACGGAGAATGGCTGTATGGCATGGATATGGGCGTAGCGCCGGAATATCGTGGGCAAGGGTTGGCGCGGCAAATGTACAATGCCCGACATCAGGTTTGCATACGCTTGGGCTTAAAAGGACAAATCATTGTCGGGATGTTGAGTGGTTACCAAACCTACAACTCCCAATATGATGACCAGTACACCATCGAGCAATACTACGAAAAAGTAAAGGATGGCGAGGTCTTTGACCCGACCGTCTCGGTACAGGAACGGAATGGATTTACCATCATGAACCTCATTACCGACTATTTAGACGACCCTTGCTGTGGGAATGCCGGTGCATTTCTGAAACGGGATGTATGAGGACGCATTCAGGACCCTAACTTCTTGAAAACAAATACCCTAAACCGATAAATTGAATACTGAAACAATCAAAAATGCCAACAATTCAACTTAAAACAGCGATTCCCGGCCCCAATAGCCGTACCATCTTAGAAAGACGTGCTGCGGCTTTCCCGAATGGCCTTGCCAAATCTACCGAAGTCGTGGTGGCAAAAGCACATGGAGCTATTGTAGAAGATGTGGACGGTAATATTTTAATAGACTTTGCGGGAGGTATCGGGATGCAAAATGCCGGACATTGCCCGCCGTCGGTGGTTGCCGCCATTCAAGAACAGGCCGCTAAATACATTCATCCGGGGCTATTGGTCACCACTTTCGAGCCAGCAGTAGAATTAGCCGAGATGCTAAATAAACTCGCCCCCATGAAAGGCCCCAATAAAACCTTATTGGCCTCTTCGGGAGCCGAGGCATTGGAGTATGCGGTCAATATTGCAAAGTATTACACCAAACGTCAGGGCATTATCGTGTTTGAGGGGGCTTATCACGGTCGTACCCTCCTAACCATGAGCCTGACCAGTAAATACAACCTCTTCAAGCGTGGGTATGGTGCAATGGTAGGGGATATCTACCGGATGTATGCCCCTAATCCGTATCGTCGTCCTGCTGAACTTTCGGAAGACCGTTATATAGATTGGGCCATTCGGCGTTTTGAAGATGCCTTGGTCTCGCACGTAGATCCTTCGGCAGTAGCGGCCATTCTCATCGAGCCTGTTCAGGGTGAAGCCGGATTTGTGCCCGTTCAACCCCGATTTATGCAATACCTGCGTGAGGTGGCCGATAAACATGGCATCCTCCTGATTGCTGACGAAGTGCAGGCAGGCTCCGGAAGGACGGGGAAACTTTTCTCGATCGAGCATACGGGTGTACAACCAGATATTGTGACAATGGCCAAGTCGGTGGGGGCTGGAATGCCACTTTCCGCCGTTATTGGTCGGGCTGAAATTATGGATACACCTCACCTTGGGGCCGTCGGCGGAACCTATTCCGGCGCACCTCTTGCAGCCGTTGCTGGCATAGAAACCCTTAAAATTTTAACCAGTGACACGTTCCTTACACATAGTAAGCGCGTGGCCGATGTGATGGAAGAAGTCCTGTCTCGTTGGGTGGAACGTTTTCCGTTGGTGGGCGCTGCACGAGGCTTAGGAGCCATGCGGCTTGTCGAGTTTGTCAAAGACCGAGAATCCAAAACACCAGACCCAGACCTGACACTCGAAATTATCAAGGATGCTTCCGCAAAGGGCTTGATCTTGATACGCGCTGGCTTATTCTCGAATGGGATTCGCTTTTTGCCACCTATGGTAATTTCGGAGGCGGATTTGCGAGAAGGATTTGCTGTTCTCGAAGGGGCTATCGAACGTGCCCATGAGAAACGAGAGGTCGCAATTCAGGCTTAGCATGAACTTTTGTGGGGTTTGGTTTACTTTCATCCAAACCCCACACTTCAGGCATTGCATTTAGGGCGTACAGATTGGTATATTTCAGATTCCAAACGGGTTCTTAGCTCAGTTGGTTAGAGCGCCACGTTGACATCGTGGAGGTCGGTGGTTCGAGTCCACTAGGACCCACAACATTTGAGAGCGTTTCGGAACTCCCGATGCGCTCTTTTTTTGTGTAAAAAACTTCCTGATTTTGTC
Organism: Rhodothermia bacterium; assembly: GCA_017303715.1. GTDB lineage: Bacteria > Bacteroidota > Rhodothermia > Rhodothermales > UBA2364 > UBA2364. Next base: position 93,199 of record JAFLBZ010000012.1, read on the forward strand.
AGAACGTTATCAAAAAAATCATGTAGATTTACACAGATTGTTCCTGTATAGCTTCTATTTAAAATGATTCAGATTACCCTGCCGGATGGCTCCGCCCGATCATACGAAAATGGTGTTACGGGACGCCAAATTGCCGAAAGTATTTCGATGGGCTTGGCCCGTAATGCCTTGGCCATCTCCGTGAACGGCGTTGTTTGGGACTTGTCGCGCCCCATTACCACCGATGCGAAAATTGCGATCCATACATGGAACGACACCGAAGGTAAGACCACCTATTGGCACTCGTCTGCACACCTCATGGCCGAGGCGTTGGAGGCATTGTACCCGGGGGTAAAACTTGGTATTGGTCCCGCAATAGAAAATGGCTTTTATTATGACGTGGACTTGGGCGGCGAGCGGAAACTCTCGTCGGAAGACCTTCCGGAAATTGAGGCGAAAATGGTGGAATTGGCGAAGCGCGATGTTCCTTATGTCCGCAAAGACGTCACAAAATCAGATGCAATCACCTACTTTACCGAGAAACAAGACCCCTATAAATTGGAACTTCTGGAAAATTTGCCGGATGGGGAGATTACATTTTATGAGCAAGGTGATTTTACAGACCTCTGCCGAGGGCCACATATCCCATCTACAGGAGCGATCAAGGCCATAAAACTGATGTCAGTCGCCGGAGCTTATTGGCGAGGAGATGAGAAGCGGGCGCAAATGACGCGCATTTATGGCATCACCTTCCCCAAAAAGAGCGAGTTGGAGCAGTATATAACCCGATTGGAAGAAGCCAAAAAGCGGGATCATCGCAAGTTGGGCAAGGAATTGGAGTTGTTTACATTCTCCGAGAAGGTGGGCATGGGGCTTCCACTCTGGTTACCCAAAGGGGCACGCTTACGAGACACCTTGGTGGCGTTCCTGAAAAAAGCCCAAACCGAAGCCGGATACTTGCCTGTGGTTACGCCACACATTGGTAACAAAGAACTATACATTACCTCCGGGCATTATGAGAAGTACGGGAAAGATTCCTTTCAGCCGATCGCAACCCCAAATGAGGGCGAGGAATATTTACTCAAACCCATGAACTGCCCGCATCACTGCGAAATATACAAGTCTAAACCACGTTCATACCGAGACCTGCCTATCCGATTTGCCGAGTTTGGAACGGTTTATCGCTACGAACAGTCCGGTGAGCTGCATGGCCTTACGCGCGTGAGAGGCTTTACGCAAGACGACGCACACCTCTTCTGTCGCCCCGATCAACTTAGCGACGAGTTTAAAAAAGTGATAGATTTGGTGCTTTATGTCTTCACCAAATTAGGGTTTGAAGATTATACCGCCCAAATCTCGCTCCGTGACCCCGAAAACAAGGCAAAATACATTGGAACGGATGAGGTCTGGGATAAAGCAGAACGCGCCATCATTGAGGCCGTCTCGGAAAAGGGACTGCCCGCCGTTACTGAATATGGCGAAGCTGCTTTCTATGGCCCAAAATTAGACTTTATGGTGCGCGATGCGATTGGGCGGAAATGGCAATTAGGAACCATCCAGGTGGATTATACCCTGCCCGAACGTTTTGAACTGGAATATACCGGCGCAGATAACCAAAAACACCGCCCCGTTATGATTCACCGCGCACCTTTTGGGTCGTTAGAACGCTTTGTCGCTGTTCTCATTGAACATTGTGCAGGAAATTTCCCCGTTTGGCTGGCCCCTACCCAAGCCATTGTACTGCCCATTACCGATGCGCAAAATGAATACGCACACAACGTGGTAAAAACCTTACAAGCCGCCGGAATTCGGGTGGAACTGGATGAACGTAGCGAGAAAGTGGGCAAAAAAATCCGTGAGGCCGAATTGCAAAAAATCCCTTTTATGTTGGTCGTAGGTAAACAAGAGGCCGAGAACCAAAGCGTTGCCCTTCGTAAACACGGCGAAGGCGACTTGGGCGTGCGCTCCTTAACCGCATGTGCCGAAATGCTACAAGAATACGCGCTGGTCTAAGCTGACCAAGACCGCTTGAAATGTATAAACCTATTGGGACAACCTCATAAAACGACCAAGACCTATAAACGGTTGTGAAATACCTCTTGTAAATGAGGACTGATTCTAAAATCGTGGATAAATCCTGTATTTATGTTTTGTCCCACGTTTGTTTTTTTATATATTAATGTTTTCATTCACAATACTTTAACTAAACCATTACAGCCATCGGAAAACAGTTTCAAGGCCAGCGTAATCAGCAAGACAGAGATCGCAACCGTGATCAGGGGCCGCGTATTAACCGCCAAATTCGTGCAGATATCGTTCGTGTGGTAGGCTCGGAGGGTCAGCACGGCGTCATGACCTTAGACGAAGCGTTAGAATTGGCGCAACGACAGGAATTGGACTTGGTTGAAATCTCGGCTGATGCCAAGCCACCTGTTTGTAAAATTATTGACTTTGGCAAATTCCGCTACGAACAACAGAAAAAAGAGCGCGAAGCCAAGAAAAAACAACACAATATCGTTCTCAAAGAAATTCGCTTTGGACCGCAAACCGATGAGCACGACTTCCAGTTTAAACTTAAACATGCGCAAGAATTCCTTGGCGAAGGCAATAAGGTAAAGGCATATGTGCAGTTTAAAGGCCGTGCCATTATGTACAGTAACCAAGGTGCAGAACTCTTAAGACGCTTTGTGGAACAACTGAAAGACATCTCAAAAGTGGATCAGGCGCCAACCTTAGAGGGACGTCGGATGACCACCATCCTGTCTCCGGCCAAGAAAAAATAAACACGTCTTCCTCTTGAAAAGACCAACCTAGCATCCATTTAGGAAAGTGGATATGTTTTCCCATGTATATGCCCCGATATTCCACAGTTACGTGGAAACATAGAGCCTCCTGCATGATATTTCTTTATACGGTGGATTTTGGGGTGCTAATTGTTATGATCTTCATTCGCATTAGAGACCCTATTGTGTTATTTTAGCAATTCTGCAATTTTTGCAGGCTTCAGACCAACCATAAATCCATTACGGCCATGCCAAAAATGAAATCCAACAGCGGCGCAAAAAAGCGTTTTAAGTTGACTGGCAGCGGCAAAATCAAGCGTGAAAAAGCCTTCGCAAGCCATATTCTGACAAAGAAGTCTCGGAAGCGGAAGCGCGATTTGCACCAATCCACGCTCGTTTCGCCACAAGATGCTCCGCGTGTACACCGGATGCTACAAGCCTAAATGTGCCGCACCCGACCCATTGGGCGGTTTTTTTCACCATTAACGAGGAGAAACACAAATGCCACGCTCGGTAAACCATGTGGCTTCCCGTCGCCGTCGTAAGAAAATCCTGAAACTTGCGAAAGGCTACTGGGGTTCTCGCAGCAAACTGATCACAACCGTTAAACACGCGGTGGATAAAGCGTTGGGCTATGCCTATCGCGACCGCCGTCAGCGTAAGCGCCAATTCCGTCGCCTTTGGGTGGCTCGGATTAACGCCGCTGCCCGTTTAAACGGAACCACGTACTCGCGTTTAGTTCATGGTCTGAAGCAACACAATATTGAACTGAACCGCAAAGTACTGGCAGATCTTGCCGTGAACGACCCCGATGCTTTTGCTGCAGTAGTAAGCAAAGTTAACGGCTAAGCGGAAGTCTGTTCCCCCTTTAAGCCCTGTTCATTAGAATGGGGCTTTTTTGTTTTTATTTTTGGTAAATTGTTGTTATTGTGTAACTTGATTGTCTCCAGAGCGTCCTCTCCTATGTTTTCCTCCAATAAAAATTGACCATGAGATATACGCGCCATATCCCAGTTCTTCTGTTTTGTATGACCACATTTGTATGGCCTCGGTGGACTGTCGCACAGGCACAACGTACCGTAATGCAGGCTGTCAGGACAACCACGCCCCCGCTTATTGATGGTAGGGTGGATGAAGATATATGGTCTCAAGCGGTTGTTTTTGATACGTTTATACAATACAAGCCGGATGAGGGCCAGCCTGTTTCCGAGAGAACCGAAGCTCGCGTCTTGTACGATGACAACGCTCTTTATATTGCGGTAGTCTGTTACGACCGACAGCCAGAGCGCATCTTGCGTAGGCTTTCACGGCGCGACAGAATCGTAGAGTCCGATGGGGTAGGGATTGCCATAGACAGTTATGCAGACCGCAAGACCTCGTTTTTGTTTGTGGTGAATGCGGCAGGCGTAAAGTCCGATGGCCTTTTTCAAAATGATGGCAGTGAGCCGGACATGAATTGGGATGCCTTGTGGGAAGGCGTGGCTGCGATGCGGCCAGACGGCTGGAGTGTGGAATACCGGATTCCATACCAAGCGTTGCGGTTTGCGCCGGGAGAAATTCAGACGTGGGGTATCTTGGTAAATCGGCACATTAGCCGTACTGCCGAGGATGCCATGTCTAATCCCATTCCCCGATCCGCAACGGGATATACTTCACAATTTGGTACTTTGGAAGGGATTCGCAACATCAATCCCAAGAAAACACGGTTGGTGACGCCCTATGCGCTTGGAGGTTTAACACTTTGGCCTTCAGATGCAGAACCAACTTGGGAACGTACCACAGTCCCCGAATATCGTGTCGGATTGGATGCGCAGGTGGGCCTTACCAGTAAAACCATCCTAACGATGACGGTAAATCCAGATTTCGGGCAGGTTGAAGCCGATCAAGCGCAACTCAACCTTACGGCCTTCGAGACCTTTTTTCCAGAAAAACGCCCTTTCTTTTTAGAAGGGACTGAGATTTTTAAGACCGTTGGGGCTTTAGGGGACGACGGGCCTCGGACGGAGATGTTTTATACGCGGCGTATTGGGCGAAGACCGGAAGGGTATGACGACTATCCCGATCAATTTGATGAAACGAAAGGCAAGATTCGCAGCAATCCGGTGGCAACACCCATTTTGGCAGCTGTTAAGTTAAGTGGCAAGCGCGATAATGGCTTTGCTTATGGCTTGTTGAATGCAATCACCCCCGCCACACACAAACGCCTCATCTCGGCTACAGGTCAGAAGCTTTCTTACCAAACAGCACCGGCCACACGTTATAGTGTAGCGCGGTTCCAAAATCCACTAAAAGGAGCTGGTTCTTATGTTGGGGGGATGATTACAGGTACAAACCGAAGTGGGGCAACCGAGACAGATGCCTTTTCAGGTGCTTTAGATTTTCGGTATAATACGGATGACTACAACGTTTCTACCGAAGGTCTGTGGGCCACAACCCGCCGTTTAACCCCAGATGGAGAAGAACAGGGATACCATATGCAGGCACGTTATGGGTCTTATGATCATCCCAAATTTCTTTGGCAGGTGGGTGTTCAGGGAAGTACAAAGGGTTTTGATGCCAACGAAATGGGCTTTTCTCAGGGAGATAATGATGGTTTTGGATTTTTATGGGCGCAATACCGAAACCTAAACCCGCAAGGAAAGATTCAGCAGTTTTCGGTTGACTTTGTGACGTGGCATTCGCGGGTACTCCGACCGCAAAAGCTATTTGAGCAAGGATTTAACCTCAATCCTCAAATACAATGGAAAAACCAATGGTTTACCGCGTTTGCCTTAAACCTGAATACGGCTGGATACGATCCATATGAGTCGAGGGATCACGGATTATACCGGAAGCCACTCAATATGCAGTTTTTTGGTATCGTGAAAAGTGATGCTCGCAAGCCTTTTTTCTTCACGCTAAACCCTTTGGTTTCGGCAGATCGCTATGGGAAACGGGGCTGGGGGCTGCAAACAACCTTCAATTTAAATGCGGGGTCGGCAACACAGTTGTCGTTGGAGCCGGGGATGAATTTCACTACGAAAGAAACGGGTTATGCAGATGAAGATACCTATCAAGGCATTGATTTTGCCATTTTTGGGAAAAGAAACGTGGATTATGCAAACCTAACCCTTCGTGGGATCCATACGTTTAGGCCAAACCTTAGTTTTCAGGTGTATGGGCAATATTTCTGGGCGCGTGGCATCTATGCAGACTTTCAGAAATTGCTACCAGATGGTCGTTTAGGGGAGCTACCACAACCTTATTCGGGCAACCCTCATTTTAACTACAGCGAAGTGAACCTAAATGCGATTGCGCGTTATGAGTTTCGGCCCGGATCGGTGTTGTTCTTGGTTTGGACACAAAATCGTTCCTTAAGTGAAGACAATACCCAGATTGGTGGCTTGGACTTTGCTCGGAATACTCTTGAGCGCTCAGCCGCAAATGTTTTTCTGGTTAAGGCTTCTTATACCATTGGTCATTGATTTTCGTAGTAAGGCTCGGTTGGATAAATATTCGTATCGGAGTGGATGGCTTTACCATTATATTGCTTCCTTTCCCTCCGGTTGAGTTTTACACGTTAAGTGCCCTACTATGCTTTTTATCAGCCGATCTTTTTGGGGTGTTCTACTTCTTTTATGGTGCTTTTCTTTTGGATTTGCGCAACAAAACCGCAACTTAACGGAAACCCACCTAAAACGGGTGTGGACAACGGCGGATGGTTTGCCTGTAAATCATGCGAACGATATTGAAGAAGACAATCAAGGTTTTATTTGGATGGCAACCATAGAGGGCTTAGTGCGCTTTGATGGTTTTTCTTTTTTTGTGTATAACCGAGACAATACTCCTGCTTTAACCACAAATCGAATTAGGGTGGTTTATAATACCCCAAAAGGAATTCTTTTTTCTACGCAGGACTTGGTACACTATTTATTTGATAAAGAAAAAATTGAGAGACTAACTTATGTGCGTAAAGACAATTCCTCCTTTATTCAATATCATTATGATTTTGATTTGTTATACGAGTATAGTAATAAATATTTTACTGTTTATAAATCAGGAAAGAAAATATTTGAAGAAAAAGGAGATTTTCATAAAAACGGAATTTTTTCTAAGGAAGGGGTTTATGTCGCATCTTCAAAAAATATTTATTTATATCATGTAAAATCTAATGCCCTTCAAAAGATTTATGAATACCCGAATGAGATTAATGTTGACTATTTTAGTATTCAAAAGAATTTAACGGCTTTTGTTTTTGGTATAGGGAAAGGCGTGACATGTTTTGATCAGAAATATGGTCAAAAAAAAATGCTAAATGTTTTTGGGGTGAGAGAGGGAAAAAAAAACAATCTTCCCGATTATGCTTATCTATATAAAAAAGATCAACTATTTAAGTTTCATGACTGCAATTCACCCATGCAAATTATACTCGACCCTGAACCAAATTCCGTCTTTAATGCATTTACACAATTTGCAAGAAGGCAGTTTGGAGAAGCTGATGAGATCTATCATTTTAGAAATTACCTTTATGTAAATAATCAAAAATTTGATCGGATAAGTACTCCTATTGCTGGTTTTTTAGAAGATAAAAATGGAAATTATTTTGCATCTACAAATGGTGGTGGGCTTATTATGTACTATAAGCCAAAAATAAAAAATTGGGGTTCTAACCTTGGCGAAGCCTCAAATATATATGCAATTTATGAACTGAATAAGGATGTATTTTTGACGGAAACCAATCATGGTTTAGTTCATAGTTTAAGCCCAAGTTCAACAGATGTAAGGCGTTATACAGGGCCTAAAAAGGAAGAAATGTCCAGACTTTTTAAGGATGTGTTTGGTAAATTATGGTTGGTGCATCCAAGGGAAAGATGTGCCATGAGCGAAAGTGGGGATATTGAAGTATGTTTACCGCCATTACCCTTTCCTGACTTGAACATCATCACCCAAAACAAGGATAAACGTTATTGGGTAGCAACTTCTGGCAAGCTATTCACAACAATGGATTGGAATGGGCACTGGGAAGAAGTACGTACATCTAACGGAGAATCGGTGGATGGGATTTATCGGATCAGTTTTTTGGAGAATGGAGAGGTTTGGGTTGGACGGCAAGATAATAAACTTCATCGGGTAAAAGGTGGAAAAGCACTTAGGGTTTTGTCCTATAGCGATCCTTGTGGGAATCAAACCCGAGAAATTATAAGTGATGGGCGGCATAATGTTTGGATCGGTACAGAATCTCAGGGGGTTTGTCATATAGCACTTTCGGAAAACGGGGAAATTGGGCGTGTAACCCAAATCAAAAAACAAGACGGCCTTTTTGCTTCGGGCGTTCATCGTATAATAGACGATTATATGGGACGTTTTTGGATGAATTCCAATTATGGCATTTTTTGGGTGTCTAAAAAAGGATTATACGACTTTGTTAAGGGGACGCGATCACGGATTTCTTCCGTCTCGTATGATGAGCGGGATGGACTCTTGAGCAGGGAGGGTAATGGAGGGCGGCAGAATGCTGGTATATACACCACTTTGGGTAAAATCTTATTTCCTACACAGAATGGCATTGTGGAAATAGACCCGAGGCAAATCCCCTTCCGCCGAGCCGTAAATCCACCTGCATATATCTCGTCTATTGAGTATTGGGGTACACGCTATTTACCTTCCGAAAACCTGCTTTTACCCTCTTTTGCTCGTGACTTGACGTTTCGATATGCTGCCATTGAGTTGGAGCAGCCACACAATACAATTTTTCGGTACCGGTTATTAGGGTATGAAAATCAGTGGCGGCCAAGTACACAAATTCGTTTCGCCAGTTATACCAATCTGAGAAATGGGGCTTATACGTTTGAATTGCAGGCTGGAATTGCGGGCGATTTTTCAGGACCTATCTTTCGACAGGCTGTTCGAATTGCGCCTTTTTGGTATGAATCATGGTGGTTTTATGGACTGTTGATCTTAAGTTTAGGGTTTGTGGGCAATGGATGGCTACGTTTTCGACTTCGAAATGTAGTCCTCCGTGCCCGAGAATTAGAAAATATGGTGGCTGAACGCACGCAAGAAATCACTGCACAACAAGCGTTACTCAGTTCACAAAATGTAAGCCTGCAACAGCAAACCGAGCAAATACGTCGTCAAGCGGCACAGCTACAAGAAATAGACAAAGCGAAGTCTCGGCTTTTTATTAATCTGGCGCATGAATTTCGAACACCACTTACGGTGATTTCAACACCCGTCGAAGCATTACTAAGGCAAAAAGGAGACACCTTGTCGGACGATCAGCGCCGCCTCCTTGAGTCCACCCTGCGCAATAGTAATAGGCTTTTAGAGCTGGTCAACCAATTGTTGGAGATTGCCCGCTTGGAGTCTGGCATGGTTCCTGTTCGGCTGGTAGAGACGGATTTGCCCGGCTTTGTTCGGGATTGGGTAGAAGGTCATTTTCGAGAAATGGCAGCCGAAAAGCACATTCGGATACGGTTTGAGGCCGAGCCATTTGCGTTTCGACAACGAATAGATGCCGAAAAAGTGGGAACCATCTTGTCTAATTTATGCTCGAACGCCATAAAGTTTACGCCACCAGAGGGCTTGGTTTTGGTGAAAGTACAGGGTGCAGCGACCGAAGGCTGCCAAATTTGCATAACGGACTCTGGGGCTGGGATACCAGAAAGTGAGGTTAGGCGAGTTTTTGACTGGTACTATCGGGCCAGCATACACGAGGTTGATCGTACTGGGACTGGGATTGGCCTTTCGCTGTCGCGGGAATTGGCGAGGGCTATGGGGGGCGATCTCGTGGTGACGAGTAAGTTGGGAGAGGGGGCACGTTTTTGTCTATCGCTACCGCATCCAATAGAGCCTATTCAGAAACAGGTGGCTCCGGCGGCATCTATGGCGCCACAAGAGGTTGTCTATAATGCCGCAAACACCGATCTACCGTTGGTGATGATTGTGGAAGATCACAAAGAAATTGCTGACATGATTGCCGATGGACTGGCAGAAAAATACCGCTTACTCTGGGCTGAAAATGGCGCAATCGCCTTATCCTTCATGGAAGAACACCTGCCAGATTTAGTTATTGCGGATGTAATGATGCCCATAATGGATGGATGGCGCTTTGTTCAACACATGCGGCATCGGCCACTTGGCGCAAGTATGCCCATTATTATGCTCACTGCACATGCCGATGATGAGGGTCATCGGAAAAGCCTGAAATATGGGGCTGATGTCTATCTCCAAAAACCTTTTGCGATGGATGTTCTGCTGTTGCAAATCGGAAATTTATTGAGACAACGGAAAGAGTTGGCGAAGAAACTTCGGGTGGAATGGGTGGCCGAGCAAAAGCCCCGAACGGATATGGTTTTGCCAGAGGCCGAGGATGTTGCTTTTTTACAGAAATATGAAAGCGTATTGTTGGAGCACTTAGACAATCCAGATTTTGATGCGGATTTATTGGCAGACCGTATGATGATGAGTCGCTCTAAACTGTTCCAAAAAGTGAAGCAACTGAGCCATGAGACCCCTACAAATAGGCTTACAAGAATGAGGATGGAGGAGGCGTTACGGCTTTTGGAGAAGGGAGCCAATATTTCGGAGGTGGCTTTTGCGGTGGGATACCATAGTTTGGCAGGATTTTCAAAAGCCTTTAAGGCCAAATATGGCGTTTCCCCATCTGAATTTAAGAAAAACATCTCCAAAAAAGCCTTTTAACCAGTATAGGTTATTTGCTTTAAGCTATTGTGATTAAATGAATTAGCTCCATAAATTGATCTAATTTCTTTCAAATGTGTAATCCCAAGCGTCCTACATGATTCATGAAAGGTAGGGCAAATTGCCTTGTAGGAAGATGTCGCCCCGATAGTGATTTGCCGCTTTCGTTCAGTAATGGTTTAAGTTAATGTGCTGTCTCAATAGGGCTAAATATGGTCTTATGTAATTTTTAAACAGAATTGGGTTGCTGATACATCCGCAAGACTTCGCCAAACGGGAAGTGGTTGCTAAGGCGTCCACCAGCCGGAACCACCCAAAGTATGGGCAGTTGTGGCGGTTTATTGGGAAAAATCCCTTCGCCATCTGTTAGAAAAACCACCACCGCATTTTGTTGTTCGGCCTCGTCTAAGGTGTCGAGATGCTCAAAAAATGGGACAAAAGAAGTCCCGCCAGCACCTATTGGAACCGGAAAAGTAGCCGATGGTGTGAGAGAATACGGGCCATAGAGTGCCGCATCCAAATAAAACAACTCGGCATGGATCGTTGGATAAGCCTCCAAGATGCTTTTTACTTCACTCAAAAACTGTGTCAGGTCTCTATCGGAAACCGATCCTGACGTATCCAAAACTACAAAAATTCGGACAGATTGGCCATCCAATTGGTCTAAATACAGCCCTTGTCCGATGAAGCGCCGATCAAAGCCCTCGAAATCATATGGCGTGCGAATAAGGAAGCGGCTAAGATGCGCCCGCCAGTCTAATGATGGTGCGGTGAAGCGCTGAAACTCTCGGTGGAGACCAAGTGCATTGTTGCCCCGCCCTAGTATGGTAACGGCATTCGCCTGTTCGAGGGCATATTGCCAGTGGGCTTCGATCTCGTCTGTACCACCGCCCCCAAGTTCCACCGCCCGGTGATAGCGTAAGTCGGGCATGGGTAAGTGTATTTTTTTGGTACGCTTCATCAGCAAGTCATAGACTTCCTCCACCGAGAATGCCTCCCATTTTTCCTTTCGGATAGCGCCTTCGGGCAGCGCAAAGCCGCCATGACGTGCAATAATCCCATTGACCACCACATCGGCGGCCACATTCCACAAAAAACCATCGCGTTGTCCCAATCGGATGGTGTGTCGGAGTGCCGCATGGAGGACCTCATGGAGCAAAAGGCCATCCAATGCCTCCGAGGACAAAGACGCCGCATAAGAGGGATTAATCAGAATGTCCTTGCCATCGGTTCCGGCCGTTTCTAATGTATCATCTGGGCGATAGTCGGCAAACAGTGCCAACGTCGCAAAAAATGGCGATTTTAGGCGGAGGCGCAAGCGAGAAGCGGTCAGTATTTGGTCTAATTCTTCGGGAGACGGAGCCATTGTTGCGTTATTCTTCTTCAAAGATCAAGGGTGGTGTCTCGTTTTCCCAACGTACTCGTAGGGTAAGCGGCTCTTTCCCCCAAACAATGCGCTCTGCAGGAGCAAAGGGGGATAGACTACCGGCATCCCAGCGCCCATTCCCATTTACATCGCGAACGGCTCTTAGGCGGTAGGTTCCTTCTGGTAAATCTTTAAAGGAAAACCGCCCATTTGGATCGGCTGTAGTTCGGTAAAGTGCTTGGTCGAGCCGTGTCGGGGAAACGGGGATTAATTCTACCAAAATAGGTGATGTGCCACCTCCCTTTACCGTGCCGACGATGCTACCACGTTCGCTATTCCTGAGCCGCTCGAACGTGCGGATAATAGGTTCTTTCTTGCGTTGCAGCGCACCATCCACCGAAATTCGGATGGTGGCTCCAGCCTCGAAGGAGGTGGGCATAATCTGAAGTGTGGTTCCGTCTTTTGTCTGCCACGAGAAAGGAATTGCTTTTGCTAAAGTATCCGTGACCGAGACATGCTTCGTTAAAAATGCAGTGTCTGGCGGCAGATTAAACCTGATTTCTGGCCAAGCGTTGACCCATAGCACGGCCACATTTCGGATTAATTTTATGGGTGGTTCTGGTCCAAATCCCAGAAAGCGCATCTTGAGCGTATCCGCACGTGCTACCCCTGTAAGCCCAAACGGAGCCATTCGTAAGCGGTTTCCGGTGCTGTCTGCAAGGTGGGAGATGCGCAATAGATGACGTTGAACCCGCATTGAGTCCGTCTCCAAATAAACCAAACGTGGATTATCGGAAAGTTGATAGACCTTTCGGATCGGTATTGGGGTTTGGTTCAGGGAGTCTTCTAACGTCCAAGATGCTCGTTTAGCATCGGTAAAATAAACGGGTTCGGAAAATGTGACAGCAAGTCTTCGGGCGGTTATGGCACGCACAGACCGGACAATGGGCGCAGTGGTATCGGGCTTTGCCATCAACCAAATGGGCCATTTAGGTGGTTTTTGAGGTGAAACCGGACGAGCCTTTGTGGTATCGGGCAGGACGTTGAATGGCGGCAAAGGGTTGTACCGTACAATAGGTTGTGGCGGTTGAAAGGTTGTGGTATCCGGCACCTCCGCGCGTAAAATACGGAATGGAGGTAAGCCAAAAGGCTCGGTGGGGTCTATCCTACGGTTACGGTTGCGGTCTTGTGTGGCCATGATAAAAAACGGTGCTTCGGGTAAATACCGAAAGTTGAAACGTCCATTTGCATCGGTTTGGGTGTGGTAATCGGGGTCGCGGGAAAAATCGGGGCCTCCGGTCCCTTCCCAAGCAAATACATCGGTCAAGGGGATTAGATTTCCTTGTTTTGGCTCCTGAACCAAGCCGCTCAACTCGGCCTTATTTAGTTTATCGCCCGTAGCAAAAGCCAATACGATGGGTTCTTTGAGCTGAACTCCGTTCCAGTCCCGCAAATCTGTTCCGAGCTGGAGGACATACGTTGTCCCCGCTCGGAGCGGTTCGGGGAAAATAATTTCTGCTTCTCTTCCTTGCCAACGTACCCGCAAAGGCTGCCGAAAAGAGGGTGTAATGGAAAGGGCTTTGGTGAAATTTGAAAGATCTAAGTAATTGCTAAACAGTAGCTTAATACTCTTTGTTTGGACATTAACGGCTTGGTTTGCGGGTTGAGATGAAAGGAGTTTGGGCGGCAAATTCTGGGGTTTACCGCCCGTAGGTGCAATGGGCGTGGCGCATCCAGCCAAGCCCAGAACAAGACCCCAAAAAAGGCCAAGTACACCCCTTGTGCAAAAAATGCTCATTCCAAAATAGCGCATCATTAAAATCGGGCACGGATCAAAGAAGCCGTATTGCCCGGACGTAGCGTCAAGACAAATATATTTTCATAGTCGGCATCATCAATATCTTTCATTTTTGTTCCTACCCAAGTGTTGATAATCTGTGGAATAGTGTTTGAGTGTTGCGCAACGGCTACTGTCTTTCCACAATAATGCGCTTGTATATGACGCCTCAATGCCTCTGCAAACGTATTCCAGTTGCTCGACTGTACCTCCATGACTTGCACCGGAAGGTTGCGCTTCGTACTTAGATCAAGCAAGGTCGCCTGTGTTCGCTTGAACTGTGTGGCATAGAGACCTGCTACATCGGCATTGTCCAGATAGGTGGCCAAACGGGTTGCACGCACTTTCCCTGCCTCGGTTAATTCTGGATCGTTACCTTGGTCTAAGGCTTTTTCGGCATGACGCACCAAGACCACCGTTGTTGGCAAGCTACATTCTTGGGCCTTCACGCAAGCCAAACTGCCCACGCTTATGAACATCAGAAGTATTAAAAAACGCTTCATACGGATTCTGGATAAAGGAAGAAAGCCTTAATGTACGGACAAAATCCAAAACATCCACTACCATCAAGCGGCTTTAAGTTCAGGCGATTTCCGAAGTTTGTCTATCGTTAGCAAGGTCACCGCCCCCACCATCAAAACCGCTGAGACCAGCATATAGATCGTAAAAGGTTCTCCGGCAACCAACCAACCTAAGCAAACCGCCACAATAGGATTTACAAAGGTGTGTGTAGCCACTTTCACAGGGTTGACATTTCGGATTAACCAAGCGTAGGACGTAAAACCAATCACGGAGCCAAATACCACCAGATAGACCAGCCATCCCCAAGCACCTACCGAAACCGAAGTTGGTGTAAACCGCAACCAATCACCCGTAAACAAAGCGATCACGTATTGGGCAATGCCACCCACCAACATCTCAATCCCCGTCATCATAAAAGGATTGCTGGGCATATTTGCATCAGTAGAATACACAGCGCCAAAATTCCAAAACAAACTCGCCACAAGCATCACAACAATATCTATCGGACGAACTTGCGGCATATGGTAGAGGGAGTCCGGCCCGATCAGGACAACCATCCCGACCATCCCGATGGCCAAGCCCGCCCAAGTTTGCACGGTAGGTCGTCCTGTTCGCTTCCAGTACCACTGGATCAGCACCAGCCACATGGGGCCAGTTGTCACGACCAAAGAAGCCATCCCAGACGGAACCCGCTGCATACTCCATGAAAGAAGACCATTCCCACCCGCCAGTAATAACGTCCCAACAATAGCGGCATTCCACACCTGACGTGTCGTCGGACGGGGTAAACCTTTGGCAAATGCCCAAAGGAGCAACAAAAGACCGCTTAGAAAATAGCGACTACCCGATAAAACAAAAGGTGGAATTTCCATTACGGCCACATGAACCGCCAAAAAAGTGGATCCCCAAATAAAGTAAATGGCAAAGAATGCTGCTAAGATCAAGTACTTACGAGAAGTCATATGATAACAATAAGGAAGGAAATGGTCATTTAACGTGCAATACTTTATAGCACTAAGGTTTATTTTACACAGAATCAAATGCAAGGCTAAGGTGGGTATCCACCGAGCAGCCAGCAGGGTACAATGTTAAACGTGCAAGATAGATAAGGGATAAAGGTAGATGGCCTGTTCTCGGCTAAATTTCATCTGTCAAACAACCACCGTCCGATGGCCACATGATTGGAAAGACAAGCATTTTCCTCAATGGGTATAAGATGGATGCGATTTGCTTTATGGGAAGCAGCGACTTTGACCCAATCCGCCATCAAAGTAGCATAACAATGTGTTTTGGTTGTTGGATGTTCTCCAAGACCGATGGTGTTTCGCCAAAGTCGCGCTTCAAGAATTGGTTTAGAACTTGATCGGGATTTCCACTTTGGTCATGTCCCAGCCAATAATCATTTTGCTTTCACCATTGGTGGGTTCTGTAAAGATAATGGCCAATGACTCTTGCTCATTCTCCAATTTCCCGACAGGTACATCAAAACGCACTACGTCTTTTTCTTGTTTATAGGTATAAGCACCCCATACATCAAGGTCTGTATTTAGGATTATCGTCCACTTGTCCTCGAACGGAATGGCGTAAACCGAGTAAGTCCCCGCTTTTACGGCTTTTCCGCCGATGGTTACGTCTTTGTAAAAACGGATTTCGGTGGCCTCATTTGCACCAACACGCCAAACTTTGCCGTAGGCTTCTAATTTACCAAAGACCTCACGACCTTTTTTTTGGGGGCGCGAGTAAATGATTTTGGCCACAGGTGGCGTGTTGCGGTTTTCCCTCAAATAGGCAATATCAGCCGGACTGTTGTCCAATTTGGGGAAAGTTTGCGCTTGCGCAGGCGTCAAGAAACAAGCAGATAAGATCACAAAAAATGCGATACGGGTAAGGTTTTTCATAAAATAAATGGTTTGTGTTAAAGATTGTCCTAAAATGCCAAGGGGCTTTGTTTTGTTCCACTATCCTTGACCAAAGTGAATGATGCCGGATTATAATCTGGTTTTTTACTGCTGTGGGTGGCTCAAGGAAGCCTCTTTCATAGAACCTGGAATACCCGTATGAAGAGGTGCTATGAAAGAGGTGTAAACTTAGTCCTCGTTCAAGGATGTTTCGTCCGGCTCCGTCTCGTCGGTGCCTCCTTCTTCGCTACCCTCCGACCTTAGCTCCTCAAGATTGAGTACAAAAGCTTCGTCTTCGTAATGCGCACGCTCCAACTCAACCTTTAAAAACGAACCTGTCACCGACGCGGCATTTTGGGCAACCTCCTCTGGCGTCCCTGTACATACAATTTGCCCACCGCCTGCACCGCCATCCGGCCCCAAATCAATCACCCAATCTGCCGTTTTGACCACCTCCATATTGTGCTCAATCACCAAAACCGAATTGCCTTTTTCTACCAAGGCGTGCAGTACCTGCAACAAATGCCTGATGTCCTCAAAATGAAGTCCAGTGGTAGGTTCATCTAAAATATAGAGGGTTTTTCCCGTAGCTGGTCGTGAGAGTTCGGTCGCCAATTTGATGCGCTGCGCTTCGCCACCGGAAAGGGTCGTGGCTTGTTGACCCAATCGGATGTATCCCAAGCCAACAGCGGCCAATGTTTGGACTTTTTTGCGGATATTCGGAACGGCCTCAAAATAGTCTAACGCCTCTTCTACGGTCATATCCAAGACATCCGCAATGGTCTTGCCTTTATACTTAACCTCTAGCGTTTCTTGGTTATAGCGTTTTCCTTTGCAGGTTTCACATTCCACATAGACATCGGGCAGGAAGTTCATCTCTAATTTCTTGATACCCGCACCGGTACATGTTTCGCAACGCCCGCCTTTAACATTAAAGGAGAAGCGTCCGGGTTTATATCCCCGAATTTTGGACTCTGGAGCGTTTGCAAAGAGGTCTCGGATGTGGGTGAACAAGCCTGTATAGGTGGCTGGATTAGAACGCGGTGTACGGCCAATCGGGGATTGATCCATGTCTATCACCTTGTCTAAATGTTCAAGCCCCAAGATTTCACCATAAGGCAGGGGTGTCCGTTGGCCATGATGGAAGTGATTGACCAAAATGGGATAGAGGGTGTGGTTGATTAAACTTGACTTACCCGAACCTGATACACCTGTCACACAAACAAATTTGCCCAAAGGAATCTGCAAGGTATCACCCTTTAGGTTGTTCCCTTGTGCACCTGTAAGTTCAACGGATTTGCCATTTCCGGCTCTGCGAGTACTTCTAATGGGAATAAAACGGCGATCGGATAAATATTCGGCAGTTAGGCTCTGGATGTTTGAGTGTGGCTCGGTATATGCTTTGGGGCTTCCGGCTGCCATCACCTCGCCACCATGTTCGCCCGCTGCCGGCCCCAAATCCACCACAAAATCTGCTGCCTCTATCATTTCGCGGTCGTGCTCCACCACCAAGACCGAGTTGCCTAAATCCCTCAAATTTTCTAAGGAACGAATCAGCCGCACATTGTCTCGCGGATGGAGACCAATACTGGGTTCGTCTAATACATAAAGTACGCCCACCAATTGTGTACCGATCTGTGTGGCCAAGCGAATCCGTTGGCTTTCGCCGCCAGAAAGCGTCCTTGCTGCACGGTCTAAGCCTAAATAATGCAGGCCTACATTTAATAAAAAGTCCAAACGGTCGTTTATTTCCTTCAAAATAGGTTGTGCAATGGCGGCTTTATTTCCGCTAAAAGAGAGTCCTGCCAGTGTATTCCTCAAGGTGAACAAGTCCATCCGCACCAAGTCCGAGATCTTAAAGTCACCAACGCGATAGGATAGACTTTCCGGCTTAAGCCTTCCGCCTTTACAATCAGGGCAGCTACGCAGTCGTAAAAAAGACTCTGCCCATTTCCTGATTTCATTCGAGGTGGTGTTCTGATAAAAATTCCAAACGTACTGATTAAGACCCGCCCAACGATGTTTATACGTCACCATCCGATCTTTGTGTTTATACTGGATGTCGAAAACCTCTTCACCGGCGCCTTCCATCAATACCCGCAATTGTTCATCGCTGAGCTTTTCAATTGGGGTTTGAAACGAAAAATGATACGCCTTGGCGACTGCCCCCAGTTGCGAAAAAGCAAACATTTCGCGGGGTTTTCCGAGCGGCACAAGCCCACCTTCTTCAATAGATTTGGTGGGATCGGGAATCATGAGCGCGTGCTCTAATTCTAATTTATTGCCCAAGCCATTGCACGTTGGGCACGCACCATACGGGGTATTAAAAGAAAAAAGATTGGGCGAGGGGTCGTCGTAACTCAAGTTGTCTTCCGGGCAGGTAAGGTTTCTACTCATCACCATGTCTTCGCCATTTGCTATGGCCACAATCAAGGAGTCTTGCCCCATTTCTAATGCCTTTCCAACACTCTGGCTCACACGAGGCCGGATATCAGACCGTACCACAATTCGATCTACAACCACCTCAATATCGTGGATTTTATACCGATCCACCCGCATGTCTTTTTCAATTTCTCGAAATTCACCATCCACCCGCACCCGCTCGTATCCTTGTCGAGAAACCTGCTCGAACAATTCACGGTAGTGCCCTTTCCTGCTCCGAACCACTGGTGCAAGAATAAAAAGGCGTGTACCTTCCGGAAATGAACAAATGGTATCTATAATTTCATCGTCGGACTGTTTCCGCATGGGACGCCCCGATATATAGGAGTAGGCATCGGCGGCACGCGCAAAGAGCAAGCGCAAAAAATCGTAAATTTCTGTTACCGTGCCTACCGTCGAGCGTGGATTACGGCTTACCGTTTTTTGATCTATGGCAATAACTGGAGATAAACCATCAATAAAGTCCACATCTGGGCGTTCCATCATGCCCAAAAACTGGCGTGCATACGCACTAAGGGACTCCATATAGCGCCGCTGACCTTCAGCATAGATGGTGTCGAAGGCCAAAGAAGACTTGCCTGAACCACTAAGGCCCGTTACAACGACCAAACGGTTTCGGGGGAGGTCTAAGTCTATGTTTTTTAGGTTGTGCTCGCGTGCGCCTCGAATAATGATGGTCTCTTCCATAAAGGTCTGTCTGTTTGCTTAAGACAATAAATTAACCGTTGTGGCGAAGTTCCAATACGTTTACACACATACTTTACAGTATTCTTAACACGATCTTCCTTAATGATGTGGGACTTGAGAAGAACCACTTCTTGGTTTACCTCCAATATTAACGGAGAAGGCGCATGGTAAAACACCCAAATTGAGCCAATCATCCTTGGTGGTCATAAGGTAAGAACCAAGAAAAATATGGCCATCAGGGGTGTACCAACCGATCAAGAAGGCAACAGGTAATTTATTGAGCCAGCCTTTAACCTAAAAGTAGTTGAATACTGTAACGTGCGTTATGGGTTAATCAAGTGGAAGCCTGCAAAAGTCAGTCCCTGCCTCAAGAGCGTCATGTAAGAACTTACGGGATTTTATAAATTCTGGTTTTACAAGGGTTTGTTCTGCTTTTTAATGAACGGCAAAGCCCCATGGGGGCGGAATCTTAATAGAAATCGGTTTCCAAATACACAAAAGCTCCGTAGGGGGGCATCTTTACATGAGGAGCAATAGCTGGTTGATCGTAGCCAAAGTCATCCATGTTGGCTGAATGTAGCTATGTATGCTGGCTTCGTGTAGCCGAAGTCTGGTGGCTGGGCTATCCGGCAGATTTTCCTAAAGGTCGCCCTGCCATTATTAAACAACACATCATACTATATGATAGAGGCGATCTCAATAAAGAGAATAAATTAAAAGTATAAATCCATTATTTAACGCATGCGCCCAAAAGATCAGGAAGAATGTATTAATCTTTTTTTCAGGCTTTTCTTCCCAAAGAACCCATGCCCATGCCCAGATTACGCCATAAACATAATGAGGAAAGATTAAAAAACCTCTTGAAAGGTGTGCTAAGGCAAAAACAACAGCAATTCCATGAACTACCCATACTTTAGAAATAGAAGTCTTTCGACTGAGTTCCATAATCAACATAAAAAAAATTGCGGTCTCCCAAAGAGGTGACACAAACACAGTATTAAGGACTTGTGGTACAAGATTGTTTTTTGCTGCTACAAAACTATTAGACTTGTTGCATTGGGATAAGTATAATGTTTACATTAGTTTAAACGTGTATTCCTCTCAATATTAATCTATATAAAACGATGAAAGATTTTTCGATATATTCAAATGTCAAAACAGATCGTGACTT